>JAPYTO010000040.1:19469-36278 GCA_029941865.1 Fuerstiella sp.
ACGTCGCATACACGTCGCATACACGTCGCATACACGTCGCATTCATGGCACAAGTCTGCATGAAGTTCGCAGCTGCTGTCCTGCTGTTTGCTGCGACGTTCACGCAGGCCGATGTCGTCGAGCACCATGATCGCCGCTGGCAAATCGTAGACTATTCGGTGACGGGGACGACGGCCGAGCCTCAGGGCACTGTGCATGATATCACCTTCGAGACCAACGGCGATCTTTGGATTGCCCGTACAGACGGGCTGTTCTTTTATGATGGCTACGCATGGAAACGCTTTGGAATCGAGCACGGGTTGCCGAGCGATGCCTGTTACGCGGTGAAGGTGACTCAGGCTGGAGTTCTTTGGGTTGCTACCGATCGTGGATGCGGCGTCTTCGACGGTGAGAGGTTTGAGACCCACGGTTCGGAGCAGAGTCTGGCCGGCCCCATCGTGAGGAAGATTCGTGAAGATCCCGATGGGACCCTGTGGTTCTGCTGCATCAATTGGCCCACGCTCTCTGGCAGCGGGGGACTGAGCTCTTTTTGCGACGGTCAATGGCGGAGCTATGGACTTGCCGACGGCCTGCCCTCGAATCAGCTGCACGACTACCATCGCAATTCCAAAGGTCATCAATATGCGGTGACATCGAACGGGATTGCCCGGCGATCTGGCGATCAATGGGTTGCCCTGGACATCCCCGGGTTTCCGCCCGAAACAATGCCGCTTGAACTTCTTGAAGCGCCGAACGGAGAACTGATCAGCCTTGTTACAGGCGCTCTGGGCATGCGACACGTCTTGATGACGAAAGAACACCGCTGGCAAAACATCAGCAAATCAGCGACCAAATTGCTCGTCACCCGCGAAGGACAGATTTTCGGCACCGAGAGGAATGCAAATAGGGCACGTATTCGGGTCATGCGTTTCCAGGACGGGCAATGGACTCCCGTATCGGCCTGGGCCCTGGGTACTTCTAACGATGTGTCGAACCTCATCGAGGCGCCGGACGGGGCCATTTGGGGTACCGGCAATGGAGTATTTTTCCGGTGGGAAACAACGGATCGTGAATGGGCCCAATTTTCCGGGCTGGCCCCGTTTCGCAATGTCGACTTGCGCGATCAGGTATGGTTTGGCAGAGACCAGGAGACCTGGGTTTTGCGCGGCGATCGTTTTGTCACTGCGCCCAACTGGGAAGAGGGAACATTTCAGGAGCGCGACGGACAAATGTGGTACCTTCACGATGGCGCGTTGGTCGAGGTTTCGCTGGATTCACTGCGAGTCGAACGCCGCCATTCGATCGAAGTGAGCCAGTTGAGCCGGGTGATAATGGATGTGGATGGCAGCGTTTGGGTCCACCTGGTCCACGATGGCCGTGACGAAGTCCGCGTCTATTCGGAAGGGGAATGGAAGGTTTTTCCGCCGGAACTGTATTCCCAGGGCAAGCTCCACTCGATCAAACGCGATGCCCGCGGAGGGGTGACGACGGTAATGATGTCTCGAACAGGGCCGTCGCAGCTTCTGCTATTCACATCAGATCTTTCCGCCCGAGAGATATCAAGGCCGCCGGCAGGGTTACCAATTGAGTACCTCTGGTCGGATCGATTCGGAATCTGGGCTGCGGCGGGCAACGGGCTGTTCCATGCATCCACTGGCGACAACGCGCACTTGTCAAAAGTGGAGCGGTTACAGGACTTTAGATTTATCCCGCGTGGGCTATCTTCAAGTCAACGGGCGACTTGCTTTTTTATGGAAGACGCACTCGGTGGCACCCATCTGGTGGCCTTCGATGGTCAAAACTGGGAAACGTTCAAAGGCCAAAATGGATCGCGATTTGTGCGGACCTCGGGCCGAACTGATCGCTCTTACTTTTCGGTCGGAGAAAAACTCTACTTTTATTCGGAAGAACACGAAACGCCGCTTCGGTTCGGGCAGTCGCCCCTGAATGGCACCGTCACGCACATCATCCACCAGGCCAATGGGGATATTTGGCTCAGGCAGGAGGGCCGAACAGTGCGCTACCGACCGCGCAAGACCCAGCCACGTGCAGCCGTCAGGCTGGCCGCCTCGAAGATCATGAGCGGCGATGATGCAGCCACTCACGTCGTCTTCACTGCGTCCAATCGCTTTGAACCTCACTCCGACTCCAAAGTGTTTAATTATTCGTGGCGAATTGACGATGGAGCCTGGTCTCGTTTTTCCGAAGCCTCCACCGAAACGTTGGCACTGGCCAACCTGCCGACCGGAGACCATGTGCTCCAACTCAAGGTGATCAACTCAGCGGGAATCGCCTCGGACACCGTTGCCAATGCCGAATTTGTTGTCTATCCGATTCCCTTGCTGCAGCGTCCCTGGTTTTTGCCCGTTGTCGCTTTGTCAGTGTTGGCGATCAGCGGATTGGCTTTAGTCGCCGCTTCGGCAACGGTCAAGCAGAAGAGCTATGCGGTCAAACTGAAGACGTACGCGGATGGACTGGAACATCTGGTCCAGGACCGGACTGCCGAACTGCGTGATCGTCAGCACCGCGAAACCGAGCTGGCTGAAAACAAGCTCGAGAAACTGAGACGAAAACTCATTCTCCAGACGCGATTGGCTACCATCGGGCAGATGACGGCCAGTATCGCTCATGAGATTCGCAACCCACTGGGAGCCGTGCGCAACGCAGCCTTCCTGCTGAAGCGCTACATCTCTGCGGACGATTCGAAGTGCCCCAAATATCTTGAAATCATCGATCAGGAGGTCGATGTGGTAGATCATGTGATTCGTGACATGCTGGAGATGGCACGCTCGACGGAACCGATCAATGTGCCTTTTGACCTCTCACAGGTTGTTCGGGACATCTTCAATCGAAGTGATAAGAACGACTCGGTGTGCCAGCACCTGCACGCCATTCCTGATCCATTCCTGATCGATGCCGATCAGGGACAAATTCGCCAGGTGCTCCAGAATCTTATTGTCAACGCGAATCAAGCGTTGGATGGTGACGGTGAGATAAACGTGGAACTAACGCAGAACGGCAATGATGCCATCATTGCTGTGCGCGATACCGGACCGGGAGTCAGCGACGAACACCGCGACAATCTGTTTGAGCCATTGTTTACGACAAAGGCCAAGGGAACAGGGCTGGGTTTGACCATTTGCCGACAACTTATCGAACGCCACGGCGGCAGTATTGAACTGCAAAACAACGAAGGTACCGGTGCGTTATTCGTGATTCGTCTGCCGCAGGATTCCAGCCAGACCCAGACGTCGCCAGCATCGAATCCAAAACACGAATTCCATGAGCAGACATAGTGTTCGGCATGGAACGCAGGGGCGGCCAGGTTGCTGTGCAACGTCGGCGGACCGCAGGAAGTGGAGGCTAATCGTTCGACCCACCGAATCGGCTCGCTGACCCTCTTGTGCATGCCTACCCGTTCCCGTAGGCCGCATGAAATGCGGCACTGTGACTTCGTATGCCACGCGATGTCGCGCCACGTTTCACATGACCTACTTTGTGCGGACGGTTCGTGTCGCGACAGCAGGGTAGCCCACACCCTGGGAATCGGTGGAAGAAACAAATTACCGTTGAGAGCGCCTTCGACGTGGTCGTCGAAACCATAATTTTGCGTTAAGATTGCCTGGTCGTGACACATTTACTTTCGCCACTTCGGGACGAAGTCTCCTGGCTCTGAATTCAGCGCATCGCGAGGAATTGATGGACAACCACTGGAAAAACGTATTATTCACCACCTTGATTCTTGTCGTTGGTATGCCCGACAGTGAGGCCGAGAACTGGCCTCGGTTCCGAGGCCCGACCGGGCAGGGGATGTCGTCCGAAACAGGTCTGCCACTCACGTGGAGCGACACGAAAAACGTTGCCTGGAAAACCATCGTCCCTGGCGAAGGCTGGTCGTCTCCAGTCATTCACGGCGACCACGTCTTTGTCACGTCGACCACCGACGACGGTCGGTCGTGTCACGTCATCTGTCTTGATCGCCGATCCGGAAAGATTCGCTGGAACACGAAGGTGTTTGAACAGGAGGTTCGTAAGAAGCGAAACGAGAATTCGGATGCAACGCCAACTCCGACCACAGACGGACAACAGGTCTACGCGGTCTTCAGCAGCGGCAGAATGGTGGCCGTTGATTTCGACGGGACAGTGGCGTGGACCAACCACGACGTCAACTTTTACGGCCACCACGGTCTGGCCGCATCACCAATCCTGTATCAGGACCTCGTGATCATGGCCTATGACGGCAGCAGCGACGGCGAAAACAACAAAGTCGGCTGGAAAATTCCCTGGCAGCAGGCCGTCCTGCTGGCCGTCGAGAAGACAACCGGCAAAGTGCGCTGGCGGGGAAAACGAGGCCTGTCGCGACTGGCCCACGTCACGCCAAACATTCTGAGCGAGAACGGCACAGACCAGATTGTCAGTGGAGCCGGTGACGCGGTTCAGGGATTCGATCCGTCAGATGGCCGACTCATCTGGTCGATCTACAGCAAAGGCGAAGGAGTCACTCCATCGCTGGTGGTGGGCGACGGAATGGTCTTCAGTTGCTCCGGTTTTGAGGCTCCGACGATTCGAGTCATTCGTACCGGTGGCACAGGCGACGTTACTGAATCGCACATGGCCTGGGAACAGACGAAGGGCGTTCCATCGCTGGCATCAATGCTGTACGTCAAACCGTACATTTATGCGGTCAGCGACAAAGGAGTGGTCACGTGTTTTCGTGCCGTCACCGGTGACGTCGTGTGGCAGGAACGAATCAGCGGCAAACATTCGTGTTCGCCAATCTATGCTGATGGAAGAATCTATTTTCTGACCGAAGCCGAAGGGGAATCCGTAGTGATCGAAGCAGGGCCGAAACTGAAAGTCCTTGCCCGCAACCGCATTGAGGAAAAATGCAAAGCTTCGATGGCCGTGTCGCAGGGCAACCTGTTCATCCGCTCCGAGCAGCATCTGTTTTGTATCGGCCAACTGCCAGGCAGCGAATGAGGCGGGGTGCGGGTCGGGAGTGCTGAAGAGACTCGGTCTTTTCAAAAGACCGGGTCTCTGGATTCGCACGGCCGAAACCTCTCTGATCTGCGCCCTACGCGGTTTTCCGTAGTGCAGGCAGCCTGCCTACCCACAACAGCACGCAACAGGCTGGCAGCCTGCACTACGCAGAGCCTTCCGGAACGCCATCAATTGTGGATCGTTTCGTTGCGGTGTTTCGACGGCGTGACTGTGCGTCTCAGAACGTAGCTAGCCACAAATAAGACGATGGTCGCCACCACGATCGGTCCAAAATGCAGCGGGCTGGAAACGTAATGCCCGATGCCATCCGCTGTCGCGGGGTTACCGTGACCCGGATGAGCCGACGCCAGGCCGGCAGACAGAACTACGCCGCCAATGAAGTAACAGATTCGTTGCATTTTCAGGGTCTTATTGTTCGGCCAGCGCAGAATTCGCAGGGGAGTACACACTCGCGGTCGCGGGAGCCTACGTTTTCTCAGTCAGAAACAGTTCGTCGCGGGCAGATCCCACGGTACTCTGCTGTGGCGCCACGACGTCATGATCCTGTTCGGGCCGAGAATATATCCGCGTTCTCACTGATTGAAAAGCTCAGAGTCGATGTCGGGGGGAAAGGGGAGCAGTAACGGATTGTCGTTTCCGACCGGTGGGTGGGGCTGGACTGAGTTTGCGAAGGAGAATCAAACCGGCACTGCCGGCCCCGGGCTTCACTCGTTCCTCGTTCCAACCCCGGCCACGCTTTCCAACTTCACAACCATTCACTACCGCACCCGACGGAAGTGACCGCGTCAATCCACCAAATCCCAGAAGTCGTCTTCCGATGAACGCTGTTTGTTGGTTGATTTACCTGCCGCCTCCCTTGTAGGCGTCTTCTTTCGCTTGCGTTTGGCAGGGGCGGTGCCGGCTGCACTGGATTTTGGTGGACTGGTCCGCTGTACGGCTTTTTTTTTCACACCGGCCCGCTGCTTTCGTTTCTTTGGTGCAGCATCACATGCGGGACACTTCCCTTTGGGGCTAAGAGCCGTGCCACACGAATTGCACAGCAGGACAGGCTGTTCGGCGTGATCAACGGAGTCAGAGAGTTCGGACAGCTCACTCAGTCGTGCACTGACAACCGCCCATTCGTCGCTGAGCGCGGTTTTCGTGGTGGGTGAAGGAGACGCTTCAACCCGATCCCGGGCCGCTGCCTTTCCGGGCCGGGGAACTTTCACCGGCTGAGCAGGCGGAGCTACCTGGATGACGTCCTCAACTTCCTGCTGCAATTGTCCCGACATGTTTTCCTGGCGAATAATTTCGGTCTCCGCTGACCGGCCGCTCTTCAACTCCCGGGCCGAAACATGTACCCGCGCCTGGCCGTCGTAGCTGATCATAACCTCGACCTCACTGCCTTCCGGCAGGTTCGTTGGCAGATCAGTGATGTCGCAATCGCCGAGAATGGTGTGAGGTTTCCCGGGGCCAGCTCCACTTTCCACAATGCGAATGTGCACTTTCGTCTGCTGATCGACCACCGTTCCAAAGACATGCGTGACGGAGGCCGGCAGCGGAGTGTTGGGGGGAATCAGATAGTGCGGCACTCGATTGCCGGTCTCCGCGTCGCGGATCAGGATTCCCAATCCACGAGCGTTCACGCTCTGTTGTTTGATCTGTGCCAGACGGGTGGAAGCCTGGCTGTTGAAAATGGTCCGCGTGTATTCCTGGTTCGCCAGCAACATTCCGGCGTAATAAGCCGCGCCGTGAGCGATCGACTGATCCGGGGACAGTGAGGAATTCAACGTGCGACCACTGAGTTTCCTTAGGCTCTCCCGCACCATCGGCATGCGCGACGAACCACCCGTGGTCAGAACGACGTCCACGTGAGCCCAGCCGAAGCCGTTGTCGGCCAGAATGCGTCGAGTGATCGCGTTAGAACGTTTCAGCAATGACCGGCCGAGGTGCTCGAACTCTTCCTGCTCAATCTGATAGGTGCGTCGGTTGCCTTCGTGCTGCACGGTGACGGCCGCTCGGGGACGCACGGACAGACTGCGTTTGGCCTGTTCCGCTTCCAACGCCAGAAACTGGTGGCTGTGCGGATCCTGCCGTGGGTCTTCTTTGAAGTCGCTCAGAAAACGTTCCGCAGCGATGTCGACCAAAACCTGAGTCCAGTCGAGGCCGCCGAGTTCCAGATCACCATCTGACGCAACAACGCGAACCTGGTCGCTTGAATAACTCACGATGGCCAGGTCCAGCGTACCGCCTCCCAGATCGTAGACCAGCAGCTGCTGGTCAATGGCCAGTTCCGTAAATGCCAAACCTTCGTTGCCCAGCACATGGCACAGCGCGGCAGCGACCGGTTCGTTGATGACTTCAACCTTCTCCAGTCCCGCAGAATGACCCGCGGTGACTGTGGCGTGCCGCTGAGCGTCGCTGAACTGGGCGGGAACCGTCACGACCGCTTCGTTGATCTCACCAACCTGGTCCTGCGCCGCAGCGATCAGCTTTCGTAGAATCAACCCGGAGATCTGCACAGGGTTGTAACGATTTGCATCAATTCGCCAGAACCGTTCCGGGTCCCCCATATGACGCTTCGCGTTCTGCACGACTCGTTCCGGCCGAGCAATCGCGTTGCGCAATGCTTCCGTGCCGACAATGGGCTCATTGTCGTCAAAAAAGACGACGGATGGCGTGGCCAATTCCCCTTCCTGATTGGGAATGGTGACCGGATGACCATGTTCATTCAGCCACGCGATGCAGGAATAGGTTGTTCCGAGGTCGATGCCGACCGCCTGGGTCTGTTTCATCAAGGTTCGTTCCGCCGATTGAGTCCCGCATCACATTACGTCATCATGCTACCACCCAGCCTGTAACACAACTACGAGAAATCTACCGTTGTTTCCGCCGAAAAAACGTTTACCGAGCAGAAGACGGCGTAATCCGGCTGCAGGAGATAAAACGATGGGGCGTAACGCCACGCAGATCGTCCACGGGATCTTAATTTCCGCTGTTTTTCTGTTTTCCCTGACAAAAGTGATTGCTCGGTACCAGCCGGACCCACCCGTGGTTTCGGCAGAACCCAGGCGGTTGCTGACCGGTCGAGCATTACGCGATGCGCTGAATGAGCGGCGGAGCATGACCTCCCAGGGAATATCGCTGCGGCAGGCGGTTCGACAATTCCAGACTGACACCGGCATCGCGATCGTGCTGGACCGACGTGTTGACCCGTCACGACTGGTCGACGCTTCCACTGAATACGTCACCGCCAAAACCAGTATTTCAGCGTTCGCAGAATCAGCCGCTGCCCGGGCATCATTCGCCGACGATTTCGTCGTGATCGGACCGGTGGTCGCGACCACTCGATTCAGAACGCTGGCGGCAATCAATGGCAAATCAATTCTTAACATGCGCCGCGAGCTGGACCCTGAGTTGTATCGGTCGCTGAGTAAGTCTCATGACTGGTCATGGCCTGATCTTTCTGAACCGCGACAGCTGATCGTTGAGGCCGCAAAGGGCTTGGGAACAACGGTAGATAATCCGGAAATGATTCCTCACGATCTGTGGGCAACTGCGACTTTGCCACCGCTCGCTTTCGCCGACTTTGCAACACTCGTACTGAACCAGTTCGACCTGAACTTCGAATTCACTGCACAAGGCACATTGCGAATTGTGCCCGGGGTTGAGTCCGTCGCCATCGAACAGACTCATCGCGTTCCGGCACGAGAAAAAGAGGCGGTCGTCCAACGCTGGAAAAAGGAGTTCCCACAGCTGACCGTGAAGTGGAAAGGCAGTTCGGCCATGGCGACGGCTACTGTGGAGACGCATGAACGACTAAGAGAACTCATCCGCGGCGACGGCGGCACGCTGGTCACTGCGGCGGCCATTCCGGACCGATTGTTTACGATGAAGGCCCCGGCCGGCACACCGATCGGACGCGTCATGGCCACTCTTCGCAAATCCGGAATCAAGATCCGAATTGTCGGTCGCACGGACGAGGAACTCGCACCGCTGCTGCTGCAAACTGTTGAATTCGATCTGGTCAAATCACCGGGATCGGAGTTTTTTCCTCAAATCTTTCTCCGCAGCTGGAAAGTGAATGTTAAGGTCGATGCCGACGGCGTCGTTCTTACGTTTCCCATGCCTTAGACCGTTCCCGCGATGCTGGCTTTGGAACTTCGGCGGGCTTCCGATTCACTGAAGATCGTCTCCACCAGGCCGGTGCTACGGCTGTAGCAAAGCTCGGACACTGTTCCGTTGCATAAATCGTCAACTGATTTGAGAACTCTGTCGATTTATTCAGACCGGATTCCTGAGTTTCTGTTTGCGTGTAAAATGAATTGAGTCAACAACGAGTGACTCTGTTGGTTCCGTCCGTCACTTTGGTGTTTCGTCGTCGGATTGGCACAGACCGAACAGGGCTTTTGCGATTCCCGCGGCGGGCCGGACAACCAGCGTTCTAACCACAGTCCGCTGAATCGGAGATTTGGAAATAGAGTTTGCCAGTTGAGGAGAAAGTGTTTCGTAGCAACGAATAAATAACCGGCCCGCAGGAAATCGTCTGAGCCAACTGTCACGAAAGACTCGTAACAATCGTACGTCCGGGGCATCTGCTGATCCGCATGCGGCCGTCGCAATAAAGCACATGCCTTCTGGTGGAACACGGCAGGTGGCAAATCTGATTGAGTGAAATCGTGACCCGGATTGCAGTCCCGAGCGGCTGTACGTTCGTTTTGTGGCCGTCTTGCCCGCCTGAATTTCCCGGAACGTCAGATCCTCTTCCCATGGACTGGCCATTGCGTCACGAATTCGACGAGCAAGTCCGGAATCGTCCCTGTCATAATTCTTCTTCTTGCCACGTTTGTAAACGACGCGACAACTCCAGGACCCAAGTGGTGACAACACGGGTGGACCAATGTCGCAGCGAATATCTTCGTCTGCGTGCGTCGTGTCCAGATTGATGCCGACATCCTTGATGATGTTCTCAATCAGAGACTCGGCCTCATGTGCTGAGTCGGCATCGATTTCGATCTCAAAGATGACTGTCATATCTCCGAACCTAAAACAGGTTCTCCCAGTACGGTTTCCCGTCCTCTTTGGCTGCAGCGTCGCGACGTCGGTGAGCATACTGCGTCAGGACAACGATCAGAATCGCAGTACCGGATGTGAGGCCCTTGAACGCTTTTTCGGGCAGGTCCGGGTCATCCGCGGTTGGAAAGACCACGAACAGCAGAAACAACCCAACGACTGGTATTGCGATCAGCGATACAAACAGTATTCGACTGGCCGTTCTGGCGGCCACGCGCTTCGGTGACAACTGGTCTGCGTCTGAACGATTGTTCTGGACAGGACGGTCTCCCGGACGGGTCACGCCACCACATTTGGGGCAGACCCAGGACAAGCCCATCTTGTGTTTTTATCCCAACGGATGCTGACACTTCGTGCAGATCGTCTCTGATGATTCATTCATAGCAAGGTCTTTCATGTCTTCCACCGGGACTGGACAGAGATTGGGAGTCCAGGCGGTTTGGGATTCTACACTTCAGCAGCATACGCGTCCTCTCCCGGCGTCACCACGTTCAATAAAAAATGCTGCAGACCCGTATATGTCTGCAGCATTAATGTGGCTGGCTGGACCGAAACGTTCAGCCAAGTCGATTGTACCACGCCTCCAGTTCAGCGGCTCGGTAATTGATGGCGTCGCACTCGGCATTAAGCTGCCCCAGTCGATTTTCAAGAGTGTTGTACCAGCGTTCCAGGCGATCGTACTGAAACTGAGTTCGCTGATCGTCAGGAAGCGAGTTGTAGTATTCGACGGCCGAGTTGTACGAATCGGATTCCGAGTTGTGTCCGGAAACGGCGGTCTCGTACCGAGCATCGTCGCGTGTAAGGCGATTAATCAGATTCAACGGGCCATGACGCTGAAACAGGGGCAGGGAAAGGTCGGTGAACTGACGCCGATCGCCTATCTGGCTTCTGATGACTGCCCCACCGCATCGTACCAGGCGTTACTGAACGACTGCTATGAACATCACGTTGTTGCACTGCCGGACGAATTGCGCCCATTCGCCGAACTGCACCTCGCGGGGGTGGCGAACGCTGACATCGCGGAACAGCTCGACTGCGTCGAACGGACGGTCGAACGAAAGCTGGCACTGCTGCGAACAATGTGGAGAAAACTGGCGGACGACAGCCTGGAGGAGTGATTCCGAATTTGTTCCGGAAAAAGACGAATTCCGTGTCGGATGAAACAGGGGGCGACTGATTCAAGCGTGAAGGGACCAATTGTGGTCCTGAATTCCGGCAAGAAACTACGTTCATGACAGGTGCCCTGATGAAAATGCTTTCGATACACACTCTTGCGGTCACAGCTCTTGTTGCGTTGACGACGTGTGATGCAGGCGACCGATTTCCGTTGTCGCCGATCCTCATCATGCCCGCCCCAACTCTTAGTGAATCGACGCTTGTGATTCCAGGGCCCTGTCCGATTTTTGACACAGAGCCCGTCTATGCAGTACCGGCCTCACAAAACACATCATGGGACTCACTGCCTGATCCGGATTCCGTGACGCCGGCGACACCCGAATCTACCGCAACTGTGGCAACGGAACCTGCCACTGAACTTGAATATGTTGATGAAGTGCATTCCGACAGCCACCAGACTGCAGTCTCTCCCGCGGGCAGCGTAACAGTGCCGAACACAAGTTCGTTCAGTTTGTTCGGTATTGTTGTGCTGGTACCTGGTGTTATTGTCTGGGTGCGGAATCCGGGACGATAGCCGACTTGTTCATGTCCCGGATACCAGGAATCGCACAATGAGCGCGTCAGATCAAAACAAGTCAGCTTCACCAGATGACGTCGAGCTTCAGCAATGGATTGACGGCGTGGCTGACGCGTTCGAGCGGGAATGGAAGAGTTCTCCGGAACCCCCCATAACTCCGTTTCTGGAAGATAGTGCCGGGGAACGTCGCTGGGCACTTCTGTGCGAGTTATTGCGAATCGATCTTGAGCACAGGTATCGCCGAGGCGATGCAGTGCGGCTTGAAAACTACCTTGACGAGTTTCCCGAGCTGAGCATATCCGACAAAGGCCTGCCGGATGAACTGATCATGTTCATCAAACGCCTGACCCAACGGCATGGGTCAGGCAGCAGCCTTCGCGACGAACTGGCGAATGCTGCGCCTGACAGCGAACCTGTGGTACATACGGTAAGATGCCCCCATTGCAGTCAGCCGGTCAGTATCTGCATCAGTGGCACCGACCGTGCCACCGAGTGTCCGCAATGTGCAGGTTCGATTGAAATTGATGCCACAGAGATTATGCCGGGAGCCCGACTGCGACTGCCGCGAACGCTGGGAAATTCCAGCTGCTCGAATTCGTTGGCGGTGGCAGCTTTGGCACTGTCTTCAAGGCACGCGATTCGGAACTGTCGCGGTTCGTGGCCATCAAGTTTCCCCGCCCAGACCTGCTGCCCGACGGCAACGACGAACAACGTTTCCTGCAGGAAGCCCGAGCGACCGCTATTCTTCGTCACCCGAACATCGTGCAGTTACATGAGGTCGGCCGCGAAGAAGGCATTCCCTATATCGTCAGCGATTTTGTCGATGGCCGAACGCTGGAGGACTTTGTCGCCGAAAAACCTCTGTCTCACCGGGAGTGTGCTGAACTGGTCCGCACGATTGCACGAGCGCTCCATCATGCTCACGTGAATCAAGTGATTCACCGCGACATCAAACCATCGAACATTCTGATTGATGAAGATGGTCATGCGTTCGTGACAGACTTTGGACTGGCCAGGCAGGTGAATGACCGAGTGCAGATGACAATCGACGGCCAGATTCTCGGCACTCCCGCCTATATGTCGCCCGAGCAGGCAATGGGAACGTCATCAGCAGTCGACGCCCGCAGCGATGTTTTCAGTCTGGGCGTTGTGCTTTATGAAATGCTGACGGGTGAGCGGCCGTTTCGCGGCAATGTCCGGGCGGTACTGCGGCAGGTGACCGACACAGATCCTCGACCGTTGCAGGATCTTAACGATCATATTGCTCGCAACCTGGAAACGATTTGTCTGAAATCACTGGCCAAGTCGCCGACCCGGCGATATCAGACCGCGAACGAGTTTGCTGACGACCTGAGCCGGTTTCTGAAGGATGAGCCGATTCTGGCCAGGCCGGTCAGCAATTGGGAACGAGCATGGCAATGGTGTCGCCGCAACAGACGACTGGCACGAACCTATGCGTCCGCCGCAATCATCATCCTGCTGGTCACGGTAACCGCGTTCGTGCGCGTGAATGACGCCCGAAAGACGGCTCTTGGGGAAAAGGACAAAGCCACCGGCCTGGCGGAAGAACTGGCCACTGCGTTGAAAACTTCCGAAGACCTGCGCGTAGACGGCTGCTGGTTTCGCGGTACGTCGGCAGTTCTCAGCTGTTCGACCTGACGGCCGAGGATCCGTCCGGCAGCAAAGTGGATCTCGACTACAGAAGCGAGCTACAGGAATTTTCCGTCGACGGAAAGTGGCTGGCATGTGCCCAGGAAAAATCGCTTCAAATCTGGAATCTGAAACAACCGGTCACCGATGCAATCGAAATCCCGTGTTATGGACTGAACGTCAGCAGAATTGCGTTCACTGATGATTCACGCTGGCTCATATGCGAGTGGACAGATGGGGCCATTCGCATGCACGGTCTTCACACAAGTGACCCGCTGGCTGACGTGCGCTCTGCTGATGACTGGGCAGTGGCTGTATCGAACAAAGACAGTCCACGCTGGAGTATTCTGGACGGCCGAGTGCCCCGTCTGATTGACGAACAGAGTATGGACTCCGGTGATATCGACTGCATCGTGCTGCGAGGCCACGATGCAATACCTGACAGGTATGTTCCTACTGACGGTCCGTTCCTGCAACTGGAACTGCGTGCTGAAATCCGAAAACTGCAACTGGACAGTGCCGGAAATTTCGCCGTGACGGAAGGCGCTGACGATACTGTTCGACTATGGGATCTCAGGTCTGTTAACCCTTCGGCGTCCTCAGTCGTGATTGCTCGTGACTCGACTCGTCGTCTGTTGGCGATTTCCGGAGACGGAAACTGGACAGTGACCGCTGAAGCTAATGGCAACGAACTTCGGCTCTGGCAACTTACATCTCCCACAGAAGACTTGACTCCGCAAACCAGTTCTCGATTGCTTCAGAGTCATAACAGTCAGATCCAACACGTCATGTTTACGGCTGACTCAGGACACCTGGCTGCGTTTGATGTCGATGGCGAAATCTGCGTTTGGGATCTGAATGCCGAATCGATCACAGAATCCGTCACCCGTGTGAAACAATTCGGAACGATTTACTGTCTGACAACGGATCCGGGGAGTAAGTGGCTGGTTGTCGGGACGGAAACAGGAATGGTCCATCGGCTGGAAATCGGAAGTAGACTAGCCGAGACTCAGAAGCTCTCTGCTCACGACGACCAAATCACTGCTGTCGATTTCACTGCCGATGGCTCACTCATGATGACTGAGGGTCTCAACGGACTGATCAGGATCTGGGCTCTGGACAAACAGAATATGTTTTCCCCGAAGCTGACAATCGACGGGCGCGTGAGTGAAGGTTCCATTGATGGCCCCATAGGGACGGCGCGGATCAGCGCCGATGGCCGTTGGGTCGCAGCGTCTGGGTTCGGACCGATTTTTATGATTCGGGATCTCCAGACAGCCGATCCGGAAAAGCCCTGGCGCGAATTGCCCGGGAGTGTTTTTTGCTTTGATTCCACTGGCCGTTGGTTAATCAGTGATCGCCGGATCTGTGATCTGCACGCTCCTGATCCCTTTGCCACGCGCGTTGAATTGCCCGGTTCTCTGTATGATGAAATCGTCTCACTGGCCGTTTCCGAAGACGGACGTTTTCTCGGCACCGGAGGACGGGATGGGACGGTGCGGATCTGGCCGCTCGGCATTGAACAACTGCTGCAGCATGCGAAACGCGCCGCCGGACCCAAACTCAGCGTCGCGGAAAAACACGAACATATTGACTTCGACGGTTCCCTGTAACCTCAGCATCGCCGATCAAATACTGCGAGCCAACAATGAACGAACAATCCTCAGGTCAGCCCGACGCAGGCATGATCGTCACTTGTTCTGCCTGCGGAGCAACAGTCATCGCCCGCCGTGATGGTTTGTGCCCATCGTGTCAGTCACGGATCTCTGATCAGATCACGTCAACACACGACGCGGGGCAGGTGGCAGCACCTGAATGCACGCGCGATCCCACCGAATGGCGTGTGGAAATCGAAGGGGCGCACTTGCTGCAGGGCAGAAAAGGGAAAATCTTCGCCAGGTTGTACACCCTGCGCGAGCCGGTCGAAACGCCTGTTCTCGTATGCGCTCTGCAGATCAAGGACCGACAAAAGACCTGACATGCCTTCTTCGTTTGCCTGGACGTCTGCGACGATTCCGTTCAGGAACTGCTGCAGGGGTGGCGGTTTGATGAAAAACCGCATGCAGGTCTTCTGGTCTCTGGTACCGGCGAAACGATCGACGTGACAGTGAAATTCGATTCTTCGGTGCAAAACCGACTCGCAGGCGTGACAGACGTTCAGGAAAAAGCGGTCGAAGACGGATCAAGCATCATTGATCGCTTCTGCAACAGTCGCTTAAGTGACGACCTGCCGGAGGGCCTGACTTACGATGCCGTGTTCCAACACTTTTCAGGAGTCGACAAACGGCCGTATAAGGCAGACCACCGACGACAACGCGAACAGAACGTGTCGTCATTCGCGAAGACTGTCGAACAGGCCCGGCGTAACGGCTTTGGTGAGGAAGAAACCTGGAACGTGTTGTCTGCACTTGGGGCAGAAGAATTCACGCCCGACCTGAAACCAACGCGTAATGATGACACCGAACCGTTAAAGACACTCATCAAGCAGGTGCCACAGTGGTTCGGGTTGCTGCTGTTCGTGATCATTATCGGTGTTCCGTCAATGCGAATCATCGCGGAAGATGTGCACCGCATGAACATGTGGATGAATAATTCACATCAATGCCGTGCTTCGTTCTGCTGGAGAACCGACACCGAGCCAAAGGCTGAGCGTTCGGGTGTGGAACTCTGGTACTGCCCCGTCCACAATCCAGTGGTCGGTTATGTCAGTCGCTGGACAGAACTGGGGGTCGGCGTACTTCATATCCTGTGTTATCCGCTCGCCTTCTGCACCCTGTTCGCGATACTGATCGTCATCGTCGGACCAGTGCTGCTGGTCATGGCCCTTTTGGGGATTGCAGCGTCACTTCCACGCAGACTTCGCGGCAAATCGGCAGACTGAAACGACGCGAACAGGATTCTCGCCATTGCCGCAGCGACAAATCGTAACAATTACAAAGTGTATCCTGCCTCGCGCGAATGAGCATCAGTGCGGGTGAAGCCGGGCGATCATTGTGAACTGAGTAAGTCGCAGTTGCGGCATCTCAAAGTTCGTCCGGAGGGGAATCATGGGTGCCGCAAGTCATGAAGCGTTGTTGGCCCCCGGTTCCCAGGGCTTGCGGACAGCCGGTTGACTTCCGTTGCCGGGATTTGCGTCGACTTATGATTGCTGAATTCGGGAAATGAGCAGCGCGGCTTAAGTTGTTCCGTAACCCACCGGGACAACCTGGAGTAACTTACTGTCAGCCAGCGGAATCAGTGTGTTTTTCAGAGGCAGCGACGCAGATTCGTGCTGAATCCGGGGCGCACAGATTCCTCCCGATCGTCGGCTTTCGGAAGGCAAGTCCCTGGGACCGCTCAGGACCGGTCTGATTCGGACCTGGACCTGTGGCATTATCGCTGTTTTGTTTCAGGAACCGGAGGGAAGTTCCGATGGTTGTTTTGAATTCGACTGG
>JAPYTO010000041.1 GCA_029941865.1 Fuerstiella sp.
TGATGTTCAGCCACGACTGGGGCATCTGGGACGCGTATCGTCGCAACCGAGTTGTCGATCGTGGCCCTGGTCCCAACGCCGAAAAGAAGGGTGAATGGAATCTGATTGAAATCCTGGTCGTCGGCAATCGGATTCGCTTTGCCGCCAATGGCACACAGATCTTCGACTTTACTGACCAGCCGGACATGCTTCAGGAATCACAGATTGGTCTGCAACTGCACAGCAACGGAAAACCTCAGGAGCACCAGTTCCGAGGTCTCATCCTGACCGAAAATCCGACAGATCGTCTGGTGACGACGAAACCCGTGTATACCCAGCTGCCGGAAGTTCCGGAATCTGTTGAGCGAGGGGGGCAGCAGGCAACGCCGCCCGTAGAAAACAAGGTGCCGATTTCGGACGCAGACTTCAACAGCGGACCGAGTGCAAAATGGATCTGGGGCCAGGACAACAATCAGGACTACGTTCTGCAGACGACGTTTGATGCATCCAGCGTCAAAGTAGCGTATCTGAAAGCGTCCAGCGACAACGTTGGAACCGTCTTTATCAATGGTAAGCAGGTGGCCACCAGCACGGCGTGGGAGCAACCGATGTCGGCTGATGTGACGAAGCACATCGTCGACGGCAAAAACACCATCACCGCGAAAGTGGCCAACCGCGGCGGCATTGCCGCCTTCACATTAAAGCTGGCCGTGCGGAACGCAGACGGAAAAGTGTCTCACATCGTGACGGACGAAGACTGGACGATTGCGACGAAAAACCTGGACAACGGTGGCAAAGTGTCATTGCGAGGCAACTACGGCGACTCGCCCTGGGGCAGTGTGTTCTCCGCCTCCGCCAGTTACGCCGGTCGAGTTCCGCGCGGCGTATTTGAAGTCGTGCCGGGATTTCAGGTGGAAAAACTGTTCACCGTGCCCAAGGACGAACTCGGTTCGTGGGTCTGCATCGCCTTTGACAACAAAGGCCGCCTGCTGGCCAGTGATCAGGGCGACAAAGGCATCTGTCGCATCACGTTGCCTGCTGTTGGAACGACTTCCGGCCACCGCGGCGCAACCGTTGTGGAACGTCTCGATTTTTCAAAATGTGAGTTTCAGCCCACCGGTGCTCAGGGAATGTTGTATGCCTTCGACAGCCTGTACTTGTCTGTCAACGGAGGCTCCGGCAGCGGGCTGTACCGCGCCAAAGACCTGGACGGTGACGACCAGTTTGACGAATGTGTCAAGCTGAAGGATTTCCGCGGCGGTGGCGAACACGGTCCGCATTCGCTGCGGTTATCGCCGGACGGAAAACGCATCTTTGTGATTGCCGGCAATCACACTGACCCACCGTTTAAGGCAGGCGAAGAACGGACGGACAAGAACTACAGCAGTCGTATTCCCACCAACTGGGGCGAGGACCTGCTGCTGCCTCGCATGTGGGACGCCAACGGACACGCGCGCGGCAAGCTAGCTCCCGGCGGCTGGATTGCCAGCACGGATCCCGACGGTAAGACGTGGGACATCTGGAGCATCGGATACCGCAATCCCTACGACATGGCCTTCAATGCCGATGGCGAACTTTTTGCCTACGACGCCGATATGGAATGGGATTACGGCGCACCGTGGTATCGCCCGACTCGAGTTGTGCATGCCACCAGCGGCAGCGAATTCGGCTGGCGCAGTGGTACCGGCAAGTGGCCAACGTACTATCTGGACAGCCTGCCTCCGCTGGTCAACATCGGCCCCGGTTCACCGGTGGGTGTGGATTTTGGCTACGGCCTGAAGTTCCCCGCGAAGTATCAGAAAGCGTTGTACATCTGTGACTGGACCTTCGGCACGATGTACGCGATTCATACGGAACCGGATAAAAGTTCCTACACAGCGACGAAAGAAGAATTCGTTTCACGAAGCCCATTGCCACTGACGGATGTTGCGGCAGGTCCGGATGGCGCGTTGTATTTCTCCGTCGGCGGTCGCGGAACACAGTCAGAGTTGTATCGAGTGACGTATGTCGGAAGCGAAAGCACAGAACCGACAGTTCTGAAGAACGAATCATTTTCTGGTGAGCGAAAGCTAAGGCACTTCGCCGAACAATATCACCGGGCCGATGTGACAATGAACGAAATTGTTGCCGGTTATTATCAGGCGGTTGCGGACGGGCTGCCGATGGAAAACCTGGACTTCCGCTCGGACCGCGCGCTGGCATCCGCGATTCGTCGAGTGATTCAGACCAAAGCGGTCGCATCTCATATTAATCAGTTTTTGGAGAAACCGCAGCAGGATGTTGATGCGGTCCTGGAAGTCGTGACAGCAATGGCCCGCGGTGCGGAACAGACCGGGCTGGAATCAGTGGTGGTGAAAGCAACATCGGTCGCGGCATTGCTGCAGATTGATTTTGCGGAGCTTGAAACAACACAGCAACTCCATTATCTGCGGTCTCTGTCGCTGGTCTTTCTGCGTCTGGGCGAAGCATCGGATGAAGACCGGGCGAAGTTTCTGCCCGAATTGAACGATCACTTCCCATCAACTGATGGCAACCTGAATCGCGAACTGTGCCAAGTGCTGGTCTACCTTAAGTCGCCGACGGTCGTCGCAAAGACAATCAAGCTGATGAATCAGGAACCTCAGCGTCTGGACATCGACATGACGGACCTGCTGGCTCGCAACGCCGGATACGGCAAGGCCATCCATGCGATGATCGCCAATCAGCCGGACAAAGATCAGGTCTGGTACGCGTTCTGTCTGCGAGTCGCCAAAACGGGCTGGGCACCGGAATCGCGCGCCGACTATTTCCGCTGGTTTGCGAAGGCTCAGAAATGGTCCGGTGGCAACAGCTTCGTGAAATTCCTGCAGAACATAAGTGACGAAGCGTATGCCACCACGACCGAAAACGAACGAGTGATGCTGGAAGCGATGGGGGCTCGCACACCATTCACAATGCCGGAATTGCCAAAACCCACCGGTCCCGGCAAGGACTGGTCGCTGGAAGAAGTACGAACTCTGGCACACGACGGCCTGACGAATCGCAGCTTTGCCAACGGACAGAAGATGTTCGCGGCCACTCGCTGCATTCTGTGCCATCGCTTTGCCGGAGACGGCGGTGCGACCGGCCCGGACCTGACTCAACTGGCCGGTCGCTTCAACATTGATGCACTGACCGAAGCGATTCTGGATCCGAGTAAAGTCATCAGCGATCAATACAAGGCCAGTACCGTCGTCACGATGGCCGGAAAATCGGTCAGCGGCCGCATCGTCTCTGAGAACGACGAACAGATCAGCGTGTTGACGGATCCGGAAGACAGCACCAAAATCGTGGATATCAGGAAAGACGACATCGACGAAATCCTTGCGTCAACAACATCGATCATGCCGGGCAATCTGCTGAAGCCGCTGAACCGTGAAGAAGTCCTGGATCTGTTAGCCTATCTGCTGTCGCGCGGTGACGAAAAGAACGAGATGTTTCAGAAATAGGATTCAGTGGAGTGCTGCGACGGCAGACGCTTTTGTCTCGTCGAGAGTCGGACACGAAGGCTCCACAATCAGAGCCAGCGGCGGCGCCGGCGGTATGAGCAAGGCTTCTGCAAGGGGCCGCAATATAAGCTCGACGCGCAAGCGAGTGGGTCTTGTGCGTTTCAGAAACTCAGTGGCCTGCGCTGCGTGCTCATTTCACATACGGCAAAGTAGATGTAGGTCAGGACCTGTCCTGGCGAATAGGAGTGCGACAGGCCAGCAGCGGGGCCACGACGTTCAATGCACCGGAGCCTCACAAAGTGAGTCCTTGTTTTTCAGCGAACTGCTGTAACCGTCACAGCTCTGCTGACCCGTTCAATGACCCAACGTCACGTTGCGCGTGTGTGCAGACAGCATCATTGGCTGTGACACCGGTCGTGTCGGAACAACGGACGTTGCCCATTGGCAACAGAATCATGTCGGTTCTGTCCGCATCGACAGGTATGTGGAGTGGGAAAAACACCTCCGGTTGCATCTGCACAACACGACAGAAAAACCGACATCCGAACTTCCGTATTGATTCGGGCAGACGCGGAATTCAGTTGTAGGTTAACAGTGGACAGCAGAATCGACGAAACATCCGTTTCAGATTTACTCACTTAAACACCAGAGGTTCTCCGCGATGAGGCTTCTTCAATTCCGAAAAACACAGGAACGCAAAGGCACGACGTTGGTTGAAACCGCCGTTGTGCTGCCAATTTTCTTTACGTTCCTGTTTGGATTTATTGAGTTCGGGCATGTTTTCATGACCATCCACACGGTCAATTCCGCCGCCCGCCGGGCGGCCCGAGTGGGTGTTGGCGACCTGGCGACAACCGACGAGGTCGAATCGCTGGCGCACGACATTCTGAATTCGGCGATCGATGCTGATCTGGAGAATGTCAGGATTCTGGTGAAAGACGCCAGCGTGTTTGACGACATCAATGTCGACGCGGAAGCAATGAATGACACGTACTACGAGTCTCTACCGAATGTCGCCGTTGAAGACCTGGAGCGAGGCAGCCTGTTCCTTGTGCGGATTCAGGTTCCCTATGGGGAGGTCGGCATTCTTGGTCCCCGCTGGATCGGTGACATCAATATTTACGGCCAGGCCGTCATGAGAAAAGAATAGAAGGAGTTGGGCGATGCGAATCTCAAGCCATAACCGAAATCGCCGCAACGTCGCCACCAGCAACCGGTCAGGTGTCGCAGTTCTGGAAGCTGCAGTCATTCTGCCAATGATGCTGATTCTGGTGCTGGGCACCATCGAAATGGGCAGTGCACTGCGAGCCAGCACGATCATGCAGTCGTCCGTACGCGAAGCCGGTCGCCTGGCCAATATGAACTGGAGTGATGTCGTTGAAGACGGCGATACTCCAAACGCAAAAATTGAACGGGACATTCGAAACTACGTCACCGCCTCGGGCCTGCCGGGTTCGGCATTAACCGTCAGCATTGTTTATGCGGATGGTCAAAGCATCGGGTTGCCTTTCGACATTTCTGATGAAGACAACGCATTGCAGATGATGAAAATCGAAATCAGCATGCCGTATTCCGCCATCAGTCTGTTTCCAAGCAATCACATGGCCGGGACCGATGTGCGTGCCTTTTTGATTCTGAGAGCGGGACTGGGTGGAGGGGCACTGTCCAGCTAACGAGGGTTGTTGAAGCACAAATATCTGCCGACCAGTGGCAGCCATAAATACGAAATATCGGATCTAATCTTACCTGGGGGGGGACAATGAAAAGATCATCATTATCAAAAGCCGTTGCGCATCTGAAGGAACAACGACGCAAGGGAGTGTTTTTTGTATTGGCGATTATCAGCCTGATGGCGGCAATGACATTCGTCGGAATGTCCGTTGACCTTGGCATGATCACGGTCACAAAGACCCGCATGCAGGCGTCCGCGGATGCCGCAGCACTGGCAGCCGCCCAGGAAATTGTGATCGGAATTCGAACAGCGGCCGAACAGGGCGAATCGGATATGCAGACCATCCAGGCCATTGCTGCAGCGGCGGCCAAAACAATGGCCGTCAGAGTTGCCGATTTGAACGGATTTTATATCGATCCGGCAATCGACGTTAGTCTGGGTAATCGACTGCTGAACGAAGACGGCGTGACGTATACAGAAACGTATGGGACTCCCCCGTACAACATGGTGAAGGTCGAAATCCGAAAAACGAATGAAGACCCAAGCCAGGCGGACGCCAAGCTTCCGTTGATCTTTGCGCCGGTTGTTGGTGAACGGGCCCAGTCCATTCGCGCGGATGCGGTGGCCTTTATCGAATCACGCGACATTGTTGCCGTACTCGACTACTCGGGGTCAATGGCGTTTGACAGCCAGTTCCGCTCAGACACAGTCAACCGGCTGGGACTCACCGGTGTCACCGACGGCCTTGACGACATCTGGGACGCCCTGGTCGCTTCGGACGTTCGCTTCAGTGACGAAGCCAGCACTCCAAAATTCCCGGCGGAAGGCTTCGGTAACATCAATTCCTACGCCGGAACGTACATCAGCAGCAGAACGACAAGTACGATTTTCGACCAACTGGACCTGGGCGGCACCGGAGGAGGAGTCAGGTTCTATGACTACGACAACTACAGCACCTTGATGATGGAACTGGGGGTTGGGACGTACGACCTGAACAACATGAGTGGCAACGTGGACGATGACATCAACTCCTTTGAGATCCCGGCGGGATACACCGTTACGCTTTGGGACTTTTCGAACGAAGGTGGATGGCAGTCTGGTCCGCATACGTCTGATGTCTCGTCACTGGGCGGCTATAGTAATGACGCAGAATGGATCGTCATCACCAGCTCCGAGGCCAGCGACGACTACGTTCCGTTTCCGCAGGAAGGCAAGGATGGCAGCGGTAACCTGAACGGCAAGCCGTCAAGGAATGAAAGCGAATCACTGTGGAACGGGTACATCAGCTATGTGAAGAATAATCTGAGCAGCTACGGTTACCGAAAAGATTACGGATACCGAACGCTGATGCAGTATTTGATCAGCCAGAAGAAGGCCAACAATCAGTCCGAAGACCTGTGGCGTGCTCCGATTTATCCTCACCACGGAATGAAAGAGGGTGTCACGATGCTGGCCACCTTCCTGAACAATCTGGGATATGGGGATCATCTGGGGCTGGTCACGTACGCCACCACATCAAGAATCGAAACCGGGCTATGGGAAGATGGTGCGGATGTCACGGTTGACCTGATCGGTGAGCACCTGACTGACAACGTCATGGCGATCGATACGATCCAACGACATAAGCAGGCCGGCCACTACAACAGTGCGACGGGCATCGGCTACGGACTCGAAGACGCTCGAGACCTGCTGGATGACCAGGGACGTTATGGTGCTCAGAAGGCCATCCTGCTGATGACCGATGGTCAGTCCAATCAATACCCCAGCGGATATGGTACAGGCAGCCTGCCCGCCGGGTGGATCTGGAATGACATCACGGACTTTGATGGCGACGGATCAGCCGATGTCATCATCGACAGCAGCTACGTCAGCGGCGGCAACGGCGACGGCAACTGGCGAGCGGCTCTGCATTCGTTCGTGCGAGCCAAAGAAGCGTTCGATGCGGGCTACACGGTTCACACGATCTCAATGGGTGACGGTGCGGACACGACGTTAATGAACGCAATCGCCGAAATGAGTGGCGGCGAGTACGTCCACATTGCGTCGGGAACGTCCAACGCCCAGATGGAAATCGAACTGGAAGGCGCCTTCGCTGTCATGGCAGGGCAGGTACCACCTGCCAGGCTGCTGGTCGATGGCGACTAGCGGGAAGAAACAGGTTCAGACTCTCGAAACGAGGGCACTGATTCTGACTGCCGGACGGAAAAGAAAGAGCCCGCTGCATGTGACTGCAGCGGGCTCTTCTCGTACACAGACAGTAATGTAGCGTCCCCTCACGGCACCCTTTTCCGTCAGCCCCTTCATTCTGACGGAAAAGTTCACACCAGCGTGTGATGCGACGGAGTTATCCGTGAATACTGTTCTGCGTACTTCTTTCTGTCAAAGAACCTTCGCCTGAAACGTGATCGTGCCTGTGGCTCCGCCGTGCAGCGGAGTGTCCAGCGTGAACTCAAGGGTCTGACTTCCTTCAGCATTGGGCAGCACAGAAAGGCCCCCACCGCTGCCGTCGGCCAGATCGACCTCTCCACTGCCAGCGACGTACTTCAGTCGAGGAGTCAGGTTGTCAATGATGCGAACGTCGTGGACGTTATGATCACCTATGTTCCGGAAGTGGATTTTGAACGTGATGATGTCGCCCGACTTCGCGGTGAGTGACGATGCTTCCTTGGTCAGATGAATCCGGCCTTTGCGGCCACGTTTTTCCTCCACGCCAACCGTCGACTGAACCCGGAACGTCGCGCGTGTCAGTGTCGCCTGCGATATGGCTGCCGCCTGACCGAAACCGGTGCGGATGTTGGAGGTGGCAGACGCAAGGAATTCAAGGTTTAACTCAAACACCTGTGACATCTCAAGTGTTCCCGGGCCACTGGAACTTTTGTTTTCCAGGCCCTGCGATACTCTTCGGTTTTCGGCAAGTGTATTGGAACCACGAGACAGGTGAGCCGGCTGAGCAGTCTCAACACCACTCGCGCTGCGACGTGTCCCCAGCCCCGATGCACGTGAGTTGCGTACACGGACGTCGAGACCACGCTGGTCGTGCAATTTTCCGAGTCCGGAAATATCCGTCGCTCCGGCCGCTTTGTTGACCGCCACGTCAATACTGAGCCCCGTGACCGTTCTAACAGCACCAAACCGTGGCGCGTAAACGGCCACTCGGTTACTGGCTTCCACGTGATTCGCGCCGGTGTGATCTTTGAATTCTGCCACCGTGTCTTCCGTATCAAGTCCCGCCATTGCGCCACCGTGATAATGGACAGGATGGCCACGATCACCACCGTCGAAGATGTACTCGTCCGGATAAGCCTGCGCCAGCGGCGACGCAGCCACAGTCATTGAGGCGGCTGGCGGACTGTTTGGCTGGGCTGAAGGCATTCGCGGTTCTGCAGCTCGAAACGTCGTCGCCGCTCCGCCCGCAACGCCGGCGGTATTGCTCCGCACACGTGTTGTTGCAAACCCGGCCGTGGTGGCAACACCGGCCATGCCTGTTGCCAGTGATTGTGAGACCGGCAGAACGCGGTCACGCGTCCGGGATTCAGATGGACTCTGCCCACGAACGCGACGGTCTTCCGCCTCGGCAGCAGAACGACGCTCGTCGGTGTGAGAATCGATCACGTCATAATTTGCCTGGACCGATGGAACGTCTCCTTCTGCAGGCCACGTTTCACGCTGCAATGCCGTGGCCGGACCGGTTGCTTCACCGTCCGGGTAGGTGGCGATCCCGGTTTCAACCGACGCCAGTCTTTCAGCCTGCAGTTCTCCGGGGGC
Organism: Fuerstiella sp.; assembly: GCA_029941865.1. Classification (GTDB taxonomy): domain Bacteria; phylum Planctomycetota; class Planctomycetia; order Planctomycetales; family Planctomycetaceae; genus Fuerstiella. The sequence goes on from JAPYTO010000041.1 coordinate 8,884, forward strand.
ACGAGCTGCAAAAGCTCTCTCCGGAGAGTTGCCGCCGGTCGCGGCACAGCCGACAATCGCTGCACTGCAACACAAGCCGGGCAGCCAGAACCGACAGTTTAGACCGAATGTCTTAAGTAAGTTGGACATATCCCTGGAACTTGAACGTTGTGTATGGTTTTTGAAGAAGTCGACGATCGGGTGATCTGCGGCACAGGTTTCCGGTTCCGGGTGTTTATGGGATGACCGCCCGCCTGGCCTGCACGACGGCTGGTCCGGCAGCGTTCAGTTCTGTCACCGATTGGCGAATCTCAACGCCCCCACCTGTTCCGAAGAATGACAGCGAAGACCCGGCAGACGACTGTCGTCCACCGATGCGAATAATGGCCATCGGCCTGCCCAGTCGGTCCGCTTCCTGCAGCGAGTTGTCTGACGGCAGGACACTTTGCGGAATCTCACGCCGTAGCGGATCCAGTTCCTGAGCGATCTGCGGCTGTTCGAGATAGATCACCCGGGTGACCAGCTGACCGCTGAGTGCGGTGCGAATGTCTTCCGCTGTGATGATGATCGGAATCGGAAATTCGTTTTCTCGCCCCTGAGGCGGGTGCAGACGATCAAGCAATTCGATGGACGGATAGATTTCGACACCGGGAAAGTCAGGCATATCACCGATTCGCAGTCGGTAAACATGTCCAACATTCACGGCGACCAAAGCGGGTGTCGTCGCTGCACCAACCGGACGATTCGATCGTGAGAACACCTGAAGCTGACCGCCGCCAGCGACTTCCACGGAGAGTGGTTGCAGCCACGTTGGATCGTACTGACGCAGATAGTTCATCCACGCAGCGGCCTGACCGGGTGGACTGTTCTGGCTGAGCGGTTGATGGTAGTCACGATCCGTCTGAGCAGTCACGGTCCCGACAGGAACCAGTCCGAAAACGAACACCAGCAAAGTGTTCTTCATGATTCGAATCAGGCAGTCTGTCTTTGGTGGCATCACTCTGACTTTGGAATGTATTAAAGCAGTTGACTTATTCTCGTGAACCGTTCTGGCTCGTGGGCAGACCGTTTTCTCAGGCGGGAATCCGTCTGTCGCGGCCACGAGTCAGCGTACTACGCTGTAACAAAACGAGGGCGATCAGAAGTGAAGTCACTCCAGAATCGCCCCCCGGCAAACTTTTCACTTGTACGTTGCTGAACCGGGATCTCAATCAGACACCGATAAAACAATTGTGCTGCTGGCCGCGGCCCGAGACTTCTGCTCATCGCCGAAGTCGGACACATCAACCCACTGCTAAAACTTTGTCTGTGCTCAAAATGAAGGATTGTGTGCCACTGGCTCCGCCAGTGTTTTCTTAAACCTCACACTGGCAAGGCCAGTGGCACACCTCAACGTATCGCTGACGCTGCTCTAGAAACCGTAGAACTGCGAAGCCTTTGAAACCGGGTGAGCAACTTCACCCGGACGGTGAACAGGGTGCTTTTCGGTGTACTGAATATGTCGCACGGGTTCCGGCACGCTGTAGCCAGGATCATGCTTCACGTCGATCAACAGATGATCGACAGGTTTCGGCATCTTGTTCTGAGAGAGATTTCGAACGGTGTGAGACTTCAATCCTGCTGGCCCGCCAAGCGGCAGATGAGGAGGTCCCGGCAATCCGATAGGAGTTGACGTCATTGGCATGCCCCATGGTGGCATAGATCCCATTCCGGCAACAGGCATTGGTGGCTGACCTGGAAATCCACCTCCTGCTGCGATCATCGCAGAGGGAACACCACCGCCGGCATCCGTGGCCAGCGTGCTGATCGGCGTCGGAGGTGCCATCTGACCTGCCTGACCGTTCATCATCATGTAATTCACCTGAGTCACAGAACCATCTGCGTTCATCATCGATGCTGGTGGTTGCAGGTCTTTATTTCCGAATCGCAGGATCAGCATGACCGTCCCCATTTGTTCCGCCTGCTGCACGGGATCGATACCCGGATCAAGCCGAGTGGAGACGAGTGTTTCCACACCGGCAATCGCTCGAGCCTGAAACTCAGGAGCCGGCAGGTAAATGACCTTTGTGACCATGTTGCTGCTGTTGACGTGTTCCAGATCCTCTTCGGTGATCTCAACGGGAACAGCATTATGCTGCAGGTATGCCAATGTGTTCGGATGGGCCGCTCGCACTTCCAGAGTGGGATACAGCGGACGTGGGTCAACGCCAGGAAGTTCCAGACCTTCCAGCATCAGCTGATACACAGCCGACTGATAGAAGTCATAGTATTGACCGGACTGCACCTGACTGCTGGCAAAGGTAGCTCCTGCCCGCCAGCCGATCGTCATGGTCTCTGGACCAACGAACTTAATCTGAGTCGACATCGGCGGGGCTGCCATGCCCATTCCGGGCTGACCGAGCATGCCCAGGACGCCGGGCCCCGGGCCGTCAACCATGGGGCCAGGGCGAGATTGCACAGCAGCCGGTGGAGCGACATGCTCGCGATTGCTGAGAATGCTGCTGCCGGTATCGAAGCTGGCACATCCTGTGCAAACCACGACCAAGGCGCCTAACACCAGAAAATAGTCTCTCATTGCAATCCCTTCCGTGCCATTGGCAATTTAAGCCAACAGCGCCCTGTCGAATCACCGTATGTCGTTGTGGAAACTGTCTTTCCGACCAGATTCGTGGTTGACGGCAAAAAGGTGTTTGCTGTCGACCCAGCGGCATGTTCCGCAGTAGAATTGCTGCTGCCATGCCCGTTTCAGCGCAGTTGATCTGCGACGTTCGACGGATACTGGTCCTTCACTCCTTGTTTCGGGACGGAACAACTCGAATCTTTGGCAAATTCAGCACAATCCGAAAATGAAGCATAAACCGCAAACTTTGACATTGTCGCTTTCCCTCTGTGTAGTCGCCATTTCTGCCGTTGCAGCGGCCGTCAGCACATTCGGCCCGTCTGCATTCGGCCAGAATCAGGATCCGCCGCAGAAAGCTGCTCCGTCACAGAAGAAGTCCGATCTCGCTGCAGCGGATGTCTTCAGCAGGGTCGCCGAAAAACTGGATGGCGTGGAGTCTCTTTCCTGCGAAATCTATCAGACGGTAATGCTGTCCGGACAAAGGTTTCACGCCATCGGGCGCTACATACATGCCACGGGAAACCGAATGCGACTGGAGTACCGCATCGTCCCCATACGAGCTCTCAAGGCCAGCGACTCAAATGCCCTCGCACTTGATAGCGAGCCGGAAGCCCCGCCCACAGACAGTGTCATGGGATCTCTGCAACAGATCTGTGACGGCAGTGTGCTGTGGTCCCTGTGGGCCAACGGCGATCAAAAGCAACTGACGCGCCGCAACATTCGCGAAATCGTTGACGCTGTCGGTGAACTACCAAACTATAGTGAGGCCCAGAGCCTGCAGGCTCTGGGCGTTGGCGGATTGCAGACTCTTATCGCACAGCTTCAGGTAGGCATGGAATTCGGCACGGTCATGGAGCAGCAATCCGGCAACCAGCGATTGCTTGTACTTTCCGGACGCTGGTCTGCTCAGGCTCGGAAGGAATACTTTGGCCTGGCGGACAACCCAGCTGCTGTGCTGCCTGAATACATCCCGGACTACGTGCGAATCTACGTTGATGCCGATGCGCTGCTGCCACGACGTATTGAATACCTGAAGAAACATCCCGACCCCGAACAGAAACAGATTCGCCCGGCGGTCGTCCTGGATTTCCGCCGGATCGAAATCAACAGTACTATCTCCGAAGATACGTTTCAGTTTAAACTCCCTGATGGCGAGCCGATCTCGGAAGTCGATCTGACAGCTCAGGTGATTGAGAGCATCAAGCAGATCGCGGCGCAAGATGCTCCCCCCGAAACCCAAACGCCGGAAACGACGACCGAGCAAAAAGACGAAACGCCCGCCAGGTCGGAATAGGCATGGCGTGGTCAACTCATCATGGACCTGCCAACTCGCAATAATGGCTCTCGACTTGCCGCACTGCTTCCCAGCAGCCTGGTGTCACTCGCCGTACACCTGGTGGTGTTGCTTGTCGCAGGGATGTCTCTGCGAGGCTGCGATAAGGGTGTGCCGGTGGAAGCCGGCGGCCGAGACTTCCGCCAGGTCGGACTGGTCCTGATTCCCGATCATTCGGTCCAGGACACCAGCACGCCTCGGCAGAACCCACACGATGTTGAACAGGAGCACGCTGCGGATCCTGTTGCACTGCCGGAAACAGTAACATCGATCCCCACAAAAGCCCCCACGATCTCAGAGCTGCTGGCCACAGAATCTGCCAACACCCGGGTCTCCAATCCATTGGCCGTGGCTATGGATCTGTCAAAAACGATTGGCCCTGGAGAACCGATCGGCAGCACGGCCAATCTTCAGGCAGGCATTCCGCCTCAGATTCGTCCAGCCGGCAATTCGGGACAGGGGGCTGCCGGTTCACCAACGCCCGGGCCCGGCGAAACGCAGTTTATGAACATTGTCGACGGCGGCAGCAGCTTCGTCTACGTGGTCGATACTTCCAGCAGCATGAGCGAAGGCAGCCGAATGGGCCTGGCAAAGAGTCAGCTGAAAGGCAGCCTGAGACTGCTGCGACCGAACCAGAAGTTTCAGGTCCTGTTTTACAACGAAGCAATTACTCAGATGAAACTCAGAAAACGGCCTCTGCAGGACATGTATGCCGCCACAGAAGTGCAGGTTCAACTGGGGGCCCAGGAAATTGATCGCGTTCAGCCCAGAGCGGGGACTGTACACAAAGCCCCGCTGCTGCGTGCCCTTGATTTGCAACCGGATGTCATCTACTTCCTGACGGACGGCGAAAACCCGGCGCTGTCGACCAAAGGCCCCGGCTCTGACCTGGACGTCATTCGTCGCAGGAACGGCAGACGGACTCGCATTCACGTCATCGAATTCGGTTCGGGCGCCAAAGAATCACGGCGTGAGTCATGGCTGCAACTGTTGGCGCACCAGTCCGGCGGCGTGTACAAATACATCCCCGTACGTTGACGTCCGCGACGAGGGACGCATCACCTGAGATGGCCGGCAGCTGACACGCGTGATAAGAGCTGGTGAAGTTTCAAAACAGCGTTTCACCCATGGGCGAGCCGGGTACGTCGGTACCCGGATTATTGTGTTAAGAACCACTGCGTTGCGGATCGAGCCATAGCGTTTATCACACCAAACCTGCATTGAAATCAGGGGACTTACGTCCCCCGCTCGCCGAGGGCGAGGAGTCTTCGTCCAGCGACCGGCGGAGACCTGCGTCTGCGGCATTGATTGCTAAGGTGTCGTTCTATCGCAGCCCAACCGCTGGTTGATTTATTATTCTGAACCGCTCAGTTGCCACATTGTGGCCACATTCACGGATTCCAGCCATTTCTTAAAACGTTTGCAGGCTGAGGCGTCGATTGACAGCCACCATTCGGATACATAACTCAGAAATCGGAAACGAAGTTGTGAGTCAGTTCAAACAAAAGGACGTCTAAGTGACCCGTTCATTCACGGTTCTGGATGTTGACGAAGGCATCTACGAAGCTGCGTTTGCCATTGACGCGCAGGCGATTGGTGCCGAAGTCGGCGCTGCCGATTGGAGCGTCCGCCTGCAGCGACTGCATGGCGGATTGTCGGAAGGAGTGGACGTCATCTGGCTGGACAACGGCTGCACTCGGCTGGCTATTCTTGCCACCAGAGGTATGGGGGTATGGAAAGCAACAGTTGCGGGCACACCGCTGGAATGGAAGTCACCCGTGGAACGTCCCGTCCACCCGTCATTTGTCGACCAAACCCGCCGTGGTGGAATCGGCTGGCTGGACGGCTTTAACGAATTGATTTGTCGCTGTGGCCTGAGCTCGCATGGAGCCCCAGGCACGGACGTGATCAAAGACGCCAGCGGCAACGTCCTGTCGGAGCAGTTCCTGCCGTTGCATGGTCGCATCGCCAACCTTGCGGCGCATCAGGTCCGTGTCGAAGTTTCCGATGACGGAGCGATCTCTGTGATTGGTGTGGTCGATGAAGCCAGCATGTTTGGCGGAAAACTGCGTCTGATATCAACGCTGACGACCCACGTCGGCAGTACAACATTCGAAATCAGCGATACCGTGCAGAACCTTGGGGCCACATCAGCGGAAGTCGAGATACTGTACCACTGTAACATCGGCCGACCATTTCTGGGAGAAGGCGCGACCTTTCACATGGCGGCTGAAGAAGTGGCTCCGCGAGATGCCCGAGCCGCCGAAGACATGGACACGTGGACGACGTGCGGCAAGCCAACACCCGGATACACAGAGCAGTGCTACTTTGTGAAACCGATCACAGATGACGACGGCCGCAGTCTTGCGGTGCTGCGGAATCCTTCGGCTTCGAAAGCCGTCGCGATTCGATTCGACGCGTCAACGTTACCGTGGCTGACGCTCTGGAAGAACACTCAACCGGAATCAGACGGTTATGTCACGGGCCTTGAACCTGGCAGCAGCTTCCCAAACCTGAAGACCTTCGAACGACAACACGGCCGAGTCATCTCACTGGAATCGCAACAGTCAATGACCTTCGACCTGTCGATCTCTGTGGCCACCGATGAGAACGACACCACACAACTGACCGACGAAGTCAACGAACTGCAGACGCGTCACGAATTGAAACTGCACACCGCGCCTCACGCGGACTGGAGTCAATAGAACGTGCCCAACGTCAGCGACATTCTTCAATCGTATTTTGATTTCGACACCTTCCGTGGCCCGCAGCAGCAAATCATCGAACACGTGCTGGACAATCAGCACGCGATGGTGATCATGCCCACAGGCATGGGAAAGTCGCTGTGTTACCAGATCCCGGCACTCGCGATCGACGCCGCACCATGCGACGATGAACGGCCACCCATCACGCTGGTTCTGTCTCCGCTGATTGCTCTGATGAAGGACCAGGTCGATTCGCTGCAGGACCGCGGAATCAAAGCTGCATTTATCAATTCGTCGCTTAGAAGGAACGAACGCGAGACTCGTTACAAAGCCATCGCCGACGGGCGTTACGCCATCCTGTATGTGACGCCGGAACGATTTCGCAAGCCGGAATTCCTGGACGTCATTGCCAAACGAACGGTGAGGTTGCTGGCCGTCGATGAAGCTCACTGCATCAGTGAATGGGGTCATGACTTTCGCCCCGACTATACGCGTCTAAGCGAGTTGCGGGCTGTGATGGGCAACCCCACAACAATCGCACTGACCGCCACCGCGACACCGGAAGTCCAGACCGACATCGTGCGGCAACTGGGCCTGCAGCCCGAAGAAATCCGCCTGTTTCACGAGGGCATCGACCGCCCCAACCTGGAACTGAAAGTCGAGGACGTCTGGGACGCGGATGAAAAAGTCGCAGCCATGACACAGATCTTCGACAGATGGCAGACGATCGATTCGACGGGCAGTGGAATTGTCTACTTTACGCTGATCAGAACGCTGGAAGAATTCAGCGATCGATTGCAGAAGACGGGCATTAAGCACGTCTGTTACCACGGAAGCCTTGAGCGTCGCAGCCGGAAAGCCATTCAGGACGATTTCATGAAGGGCCGCAATCGTCTGGTGCTGGCGACAAATGCCTTCGGCATGGGGGTCGACAAAGAAGACATTCGCTTTGTGATCCACGCTGACGTGCCGGGTTCCATGGAATCGTATTACCAGGAAATCGGTCGAGCGGGTCGCGACGGCAAACCGGCCGAGTGTGTGTTACTTTACGACCAGCGAGACCTGAACACGCAGATGGAGTTCATGCGCTGGAGCAACCCCGATGCCGACTTTTACCAACGAGTCTACGACCACCTGAAAAACAACACCGAACAGGTACGGGCGTTTGGCATCGATTGGCTCAGAGAACAGCTATGCGATCGACAGCGACATGATCGTCGCGTCGAAACAACGCTGGCGATGCTGCAGCGCTACGGTGTCATTGAAGACGAAATTGACCTGGGCAATGTCACCGTTCTGTTACCACTGCCGGAACAACTCGCCGACGAAGAGCGACTGGCGGCCAAGCTGATGCGCGACCAGAAAAAACTATACGCTCTGGTCCAGTACGTACAGTCAGAAGACGACCGCAAACGATTCATTCACGAATACTTCGGCCTGCAAATGCCCTAGCAGGCTGCCCGTTAAAGTAGACGGATCCAGGAGCCACAGCGACGCCGCTCCGGCAATGCGATGATCCAGGAAGTGGGCTGAAAACGCCGGAACAGCGCTTCGCTCGATCCGGCCTTTCAGCCTCCCGCCGCCGGTGTCAGCAGACCGCCAGCGATGGTGACGAATCCAGGTAACTCAACGTCCGGCGATACTTGCATTCAGCGACCAGCATCTGCTTGACCAGTTCGACCGAAACAGTCTGCAGGTTGACGTTCGCCTGAACAAGCGAATCGTATACGGCCTGACCGGCTGCGGACTCAAGAAGCTGGTTTTCAAGGTTTTGTGAGTTGAATGACATGACTGATTTCCCTTCATTTCCTTTTCAGGGTTGGACAGGTGTTTGCGCTGGTGGGTTCGCTTTGTCTGACATGTTGTTGCCGGAAGTTGATTGTTTCAAAATCCGTTACGATCTTTTGCCATGGCAATACAAAACGCTTGAGGTGAATTCCGCGATGCAACCAAAATTCATTCCGTTTGGCAGCCTGCAGAACGCGGCAGGTGAACGACGTTCGTTCGATGCTGATTCCTCAAAGCAGGTGGCGTGCCGATTCACCGGCTTGTCGCAGAAATAATCGACGGGTGCAGAAATGGCCCGTTTCCCAGGGCGATCGAGGATGTTTTCAAACGCTGATTCTGCCTGACGAACAACGTCCGCCATTGATTGGTGTCGTGCTGGCGGCACAAGGTGCACTCAGCCTGACGACACCTCTTCCGGCCCAGGTCCAAATGCCGGGTTCGCGTCAACGGATTACGAATGAGAGCCTGCAGTTGATTGAAAAAATGACTGCGAACTCCCAGACTCCGCACTCACGGCCCGGGTCTGCGGTGCCCAGGGCCAGTCGGTTTCCGCAACCAGCCTTCCCTGCGCTCAACGTTTTTCAGGGCCGTGCAACGACTGTCCAACTATCGCGAACGCCTCAGCTCGGCCACGTAGAATCTACAATTCCCTTCCCCAATCCCTGTTGGTGCTCCCTTGGCTAAAAACAACTTCAACGCAACCGCTGCGATTGCTGCAACAGCACTCCTGCTTTCGGTCATTTCTGCCGCCTCTGCACAGGAAAACGCTACGGTGGCAAATCACGTTATTGTGCCTGGCTACGAACGATTTCGAGGCAACCAGTTGTCAGCCGTCGCCGCTGGCAAACTGCTGATTTCCGAATTGAACTGCCAGTCGTGTCACGGTTCCGCCCTGAAGTCCGCATTGCCCCAGCGCCAGGCGCCCATCCTGACCAATGTTGCCAACCGAGTAACACCGGAATTCCTGAAACAGTTCATCGCAAATCCGCATCATGTCAAACCCGGAACGGCCATGCCGTCGCTTGTGTCGGGTGAGAACGCAAATCATGTGGTCGAGGCCCTGACACATTTTCTGGCGGCCGACGGAGTTGTCACGCCGGCACCTGTTTCCTCAGTTTCAATCACCCGCGGCAACCGCCTGTTCCATTCAATTGGCTGTGCCGCATGTCACGGTGACCAGCAGGCGTCGGCCACCGAACGTCCATCCTATGCAATGCCACTGGGAAAGCTGGACATCAAGTACACCGTCGGAAGTCTGTTTACGTTCCTCAAAGATCCGCATGCCGTGCGACCGTCGGGGCGGATGCCATCGCTGAATCTGAGTGACGAGGAAGCCCGCGACGTCGCGAACTACCTGCTGCAAAACGTCGACGTGGAGCCGAACCTGACCTTCGAGTATTTCGAGGGATCATGGCAGCAACTTCCGGATTTCGATGCACTGTCGCCGACGGCAACCGGTGCGGCTGCCGACTTTGACGTCCGCACGGCTGCGAGAAAGGAACAGTTTGCTCTGCGTTTCAGAGCGTTCCTGCACATCGCGACAGACGGTGAATACGAATTCTGGCTGGGCAGCGACGATGGCAGTCGCCTGTTGATCGATGGGACAACTGTCATCGACGTGGACGACATTCATCCCCACACAACTAAAAACGCGCGTCAAAAGTTGTCCGCCGGCGTTCACTCGGTGATTGTAGAGTACTTCGAAGCGGGCGGTGAAGAATCGCTGAAAGTCGAAATCAAGGGACCAGGTATCAATCGTCAGCCATTGGCCGGGCATGTCAGCAACAGCGAAGAACCACCGGAAGAAAGTCGCAGCTTCCAGGTCGACGCGGAACTCGTGCGGGAAGGACAGGACGTATTCAGGTCACTGGGATGCGCGTCGTGCCATCAGCATGAGAAGATCGGCAAAAACACCTGGACGGCGAAATCAGTGCCATCGTTCGCCGAACTGAACGTGAGTAAAGGATGCCTGTCCGGTCGCTCACAGCCAGGTGTGCCGAAATTCGTGTTGAGTCAGCAACAACGCAGCGATATCGCTACGGCCATAATTTCACTGAAAACGAACACCGACGCCGCAACTCCCGCAGTCATGCAGCAGATCAGCGACGTGATGCTGACTCTCAACTGCTACGCCTGTCACCAGCGTAATAAGGTGGGCGGCGTTCCGCGAGAACACAACGATCTGTTCGCCACCAGTATTCCCGAGATGGGCGACGAGGGCCGCATTCCGCCACACCTGGACGGCATCGGTGACAAGCTGCAGAAAAGCTGGCTGAAGCACGTCATGAACAACGGCACAAAGGACCGTCCATACATGGCAACGCGGATGCCGAAGTTCGGTGAAAACAACGTTGGCCAGCTGATAAATCTGTTCGTCCACGCAGACGAACAGACGGACGTCGACGACGTGCAATTTGAAGAGCCGAAACACCGTGTGATCGCCGACGCTCGACTGATGGTAGGTGATCAGGCGTTATCGTGCATCAAATGTCACTACTTTGGAAAACACAAAGCCACCGGAATACAGTCTCTGGATCTGACCACCATGACCACCCGCCTGCGCCGCGATTGGTTTCATCGGTATCTGCTGAATCCGCAGGCCTACCGACCGGGCACGCGCATGCCGTCGGCATGGCCCAACAATAAATCCGTCGTGCCGAAGATTCTACACGGCATGCCGTCTCAGCAGATCGAAGCCATCTGGATGTATCTGGCTGCCGGGACGAAGGCAAAGATTCCCTCCGGTCTGATCGCCAAAGCCATTGAGCTGAAACCCATCGATCGCCCCATCATCTACCGTAACTTCATCGAGGGATTGTCGGCGCGAGGCATCGCCGTCGGCTATCCGCAGAAAGCACACATAGCGTGGGACGCAGAACAGATGAACCTGGGCCTGATCTGGCACGGAGCCTTCATCGACGCCTCAATGCACTGGGTCGGTCGTGGCCAGGGATACCAGACCCCGCTGGGCGATCACGTCATGCGTCTGACGCTGGGACAACCACTTGCCGTGCTGAAGAGCGCCAATGAACCATGGCCCACAGAATCGTCCCGCGAAACGGGCTATGCGTTTCGCGGCTATGCATTGGATGCTGACGGCCAACCTGCGTTCCGCTACGAATGGAACGGAATCACGGCCGTCGATTTTTTGGAACCTATCGCCGGTGAGGAATTCGCCTCACTGCGCAGGACGCTGCGATTGACATCGGATAAGTCGCCCCCCCGACTCTACTTCCGAGTTATCGCGGGCAACATCGAACGGCAGGCTGATTCCTGGATGATTGACAACGCCATTCGACTGACATTCGCCGGGACCAAACCAACGCTTCGTGAGAGTGGAGGGCAGCAGGAACTCATCGTCCCTGTGCAGTTCGACGCTGACGGAGTCGCCACAGTCCAATACGCCATCGCATGGTAAGAACTCACTGCCGTGCTCAGCAGGGAGTCGACGAACAGCCAATACCGCAAATGACAGGAAAATAGTATTTCCTGCATCTTTTTCGTGCAAGATTATCGCTTCAGGAGCGACTCAACAGGGTGCGCCTGTGCCTGCCAGGTGCCTGTGCCGTTGGCTCCAGAAGATTGACGATTTCATGCAACAGGCAATCGATTCACTTCGTCCTGATGTAAACAGAAAACATTCGGCGGCTGGTTCCGCGCTTTCGATGAGGGAAGCCCCGTGGCTGAACCGCCGCGTCCCCAACGGTTTCTGGGACACTCGCGAGAACCGGCTTCGATATCTGAACTGGCTGGGGAACCGATGTGGGTTTCACGAAGCTGCCGACTGGTATGCACTACGCAAACATCACTTTCAACGGAATGGTGGCGGCGGACTTCTTCGTGACGAGTATCATTCGTCCGTTCAAAACGCGATGGCTGATTTTCTGCCCGATCATGATTGGAAGCCATGGCTGTTTGGCAGTGCCCCGAACGGGTATTGGAAGGACCGCGATCATCGCACGATCTATCTGCATTGGCTCGGACAGAAAATTGGTGTTCAGAAAACTGAAGACTGGTACAACGTCACCGGCGCAGACTTCTTCAACCACCACGGAGGCGGACTACTGAACAACGAGTTCAATGGTTGTGTGCAGTCGGTTCTGTGTGACTATCTGCCGCGGTTCCGCTGGCGGGCATGGCTGTTCAACAGCGTTCCTCAGAGTTTCTGGCAGCACGTTAGAAACCGACAGGCATACGTCCTCTGGCTCGGCAAACGACTCGGGTGTCGTAAACCTGATGACTGGTCCCAACTGAAGCGTGAACACTTCTGCCGCAACGGTGGTTCAGGACTTCTTGTCGGGTACTACAACGGCTCAACTCAGCAGGCAGTCGCAGAGCTGTTTCCTGAGTTGCAAGGCGCCTAGCGCGTGCTTCCCCGCAATGCACTCGTCCGTGCAACACGCACTACAGCAGTTTTCAAAATCACGCGGTCGGTCTGTAGCGGAATTCGCCAGGAATTTCGGCAGTGACAGGTCGAAAGCCTTGGCGGCTTCCGCTACGACAAAAAGTAAAATGCTGTAAGCCTTATTCGGCAAACTTGCGACTGCTTGTTTTGTCCGCACCTGGAAAATCATCGGGAATCGCAACCGTTACTTTTCCGGTCGCGGCCCATTCCGTGCCGCGTTGCAGCGTGGTGATGAAACCAACGCACTCCATCGAGTACTCAGCGTGGCCCATCGGTGTGTGAAAGACTCGTCCCTTGCCGTACCTGACGGTAAAGATCATCGGCTCGTGACGATTCGTCACCTGGGATTCGGCCGTCGCCAGTATCTCCATATTTCGGGCCGGACCGCGCAACTGATCGTAAAGCTCATCCTGAGCGTGCAGCCACTCAACGGGCATCCCCTTTGTGATGGGATGTTCGCGGTCCCGGACGACGACTGGAAACTCCCACTGCTTACCGTGATTTCCTCCTCGGCCGGCCGACGTATCTCGAATGACATCACCTTCGTTATTTGTATAGACGTATGGCCCACTCTTCTCGCTTCGACCGCCCCAACCGCCGAGTCCTATCATTTCGTTGTAGGCTGGCCACTCCGGAAACGAATTGTCAGCGGCGTGTACGACAACGAAACCGCCACCACCACTAACAAATCCTTCGAACGCCTTTTCGGTCTCCTTTGGCCACGGTGCCGCGCCATGTCCAAAGTTGCAGACGACCACGTCGTACTTGCCAAAATCAGGCTTGAAATTCGGATCGGTGCCTTTTGGCGCTGCCGTCCCCACGTCGACAGTGAATAGCCTCGTAGCCTCAAGGTACGACTTCATCATCTGTGTCGTCTCTGGCCAGACCTTATGATTGTTCTGACCATCAACAATCAATACCTTCATCGGTTCGGTCGCTGTTGCATCAACGGAACACAGCAACGAAGTTGCCAGCACGGCGGCGGCAAGGGTGATATTTTTCATGGGGGGAAGTCTCCGAAACGGTTGAAGGATACTGCAGTCCCACAAACTAACGAAAGTCGCCGCGAACCGCAAAGCTCCGCCGCAGAATCAAAAATCATTCCTGTCACGCGGACCTGCCAGCGCTGCGACTCATTCATTCGCAGAGTAACTTGCTGCACGCGTCTCCCGACCCCGCACTGTCGCGACTGCAGGTCTCACCTGCGGGTGCTGTGAGTGGCGGTGGGAGACCTGCGGTCGGTTGTTGGGCGAGGTCCGGCGACTTGCGCCCAGCGCGTGGCCCAGAGGTGTGTTGACCACGAAGCGGCGGCAATTTCCCCTGCCGTCCGTCGACTCGTTTAACCGTCGGGGCATCGCCCCGCGCTCAGCGCTGGTATCAGAACAGTACGATGTCCTGTCCTGAACCACCAGAGCGCGGCCCGTTGGGCGACGCGGTTAAACGATTTATAACCCGCCGTCGTCCGTCGACTCGTGCACTCAGCACCTGGCTGCCTGGTCCCGAGCGGCAGCTCGCATCGGCTGGCGGGCCGTCCCGTCTCAGGGTACCAGGTGTGCCCGTGTGGCGTACGTCCGTTTCCTGCCGGAAGGTCCAATCTGCACTGTATAACGGCTGCCATCGGCCGCTACGCTCGTCTTCACCCACTGACCTGTGCACGTCGCTGTGGTGCCAGTATTGGCAATGAATTCGGCCGGTGCCTGCAGCGCAGCATCCAGTTTAGTGTTCTGGTGCAGTTGATACATATCCTGCAGCGACTTGATTTCATGAAGTGTCTTCAGAGTCGATGCGGCACCACCCTTTGTTGGCCCGTTGCACATGATGGTGACCGTGGGATCAACCGCCAGCACCAAAGCGGGGTTATTACTGGTGGGCAGCCCGTGATGAGTGACCATAAAAATGTCGACGGTGCCGATCGGGTTGTTAGGCGTCACCAGTTTGCCTTCGATATTCCACGTCAGGTCGCCACAGCACAGGAAGCGGAAGTCGCCAAACTGAAACAGCAGACTAAGGCTCGCTGCGTTGTCTGACCTATCGACATCGATCTGTTTGTGCCGATGGGCAAACGGGTTCTTCCGACCGTCATTCGCAATCACTTTGCGTCCTGACGCCAACACTGTTGCAGTCAGCTTCGGACTGCCGGATTTCAGCGGGACGTGGTCTCCTGCCTGCAACGCCCTGGACTGATTCTGAGACGCCGCGCGGTAGGCTGCGATTCGTGTTTCAAACAAATCATCTTCCTGCAGGGTGTCGGGAATGCCTCGATCCCAGAACGTGCCAATGCCAAATTCCGCTGCCAGCGCTGCGTGATTGCCGTAGTGGTCACGATGCCAGTGAGAAACGGCCGCGTGGTCAATCTTTGACAGGCCGGCGACGTCTCTGGCCACATGAATAATCCGATCTTTGTCGCGACCGCGATTGTCCGGATACCCCGAATCAATCAGCATCGACTCTCCGGCCGGCGTGACCAGCAGCGTCGCGGCCCCACCTTCAACGTCGATGAAATAGATATCGAGCCTGCCGTCTTTGGAATCCGCCGTAGCTGATCCGGACAATACTGAGCAAGCAATCAACGCAGCAATACATCGCATTATGAATAACTCCGTGAGAATCAAGGCCTCTTCCCGCTCCTGTGACGCGTTTTGTACGCATCTTTGCAGCGACCAATGGAAGACGATCAACAGTCTTCGAACGCCAGCTCAATTCCGGGTTACGAGCCCGGCCCCAGGGGCATGACGAACTGAGAATCTGCATTCTACTCAGGCGGTTGGCGGAAACTACTGACCACGCGACGTCAGCTTCAGGACTTGATGTTAGACCAGCTGTCGCAGTATCCACACTTGAAGTCACCGCTGGGAGAAATCTCCGTACCAGCACCCAGCGCCGCGCCACAGTGATCGCAGGCATAGTCCCCAGCTGACGACGATCGAGGCTGACTGCTATTCTGTTCTGGCGGTTGTGCCCGGTGGCGTGATTGCCGCAGAGCTTCATCGGTGATCTGTTGTATTGTTCCTCGGTGACGAAACGCCGTAATAAACGTCATGAAGATGCCTCCGAAAACGCATAGCGCGACGACCCCGATAAAGATCGGCACGAGGGTAAACATGACGCTGTTCATGGTGAAACTTTCACGTGTTCTTGCCACTGATCCTGAAGTGATGAGCGACCGAAACGGGATCATCTGCCACACAGATTGAACAATTTGCTGACTTCGGGCAACCCACGACTGATCCGCGCCTTATCAAAAATCGGATTTAACATTCCAAATCACAGGCTTCGCGTGCCGCGTCTGCCCGGCAGTTCCAGCGAAAGCGGACGGAAGAAAGGGCCCCACGGCTGATGAGTCATCGTACCGCCGTCGGATTAATCCGCCGTCGCGTTGGCGCTGCTCAGATGTTATGCTGCCCCCCTCATCGATGACGAGCATGACCGTCATCCAGTCTCCCGGTTCCAGAGGTTGAAACATGCGAAGTTGGTTTCTGGTCGCGCTGCTGTGCAGTCTGACCGCAACAGGATGTGTTAACGATGCCGGTGCGCCACCGGTAGCTTTGTCAGAACCGCCGCCGGCGCCGGTTGAGGTGGCCGCCCAGACTGAGGTTGGATCAGGCACAAAGTCAGACGAGGGTGCAGAAATGCAGGAAGAAGTGCGGACGGAATACAACAAGCTGACGGAATATGAGGAATACGTACTGGTCGGCAAAGGTACGGAACGAGCCTTCGTTGGGGAGTACACCGACAACAAAGATACTGGCACGTACATCTGTCGCCGCTGCAGCGCGCCGCTGTATCGGTCAGACCAGAAATTTGACAGCTATTGTGGCTGGCCTTCCTTCGACGATGAAATTAAGGGTGCCGTCACCAAGCATGTTGACGTTGACGGAATGCGGACGGAAATCGTCTGCAGCAACTGCGGAGGACATCTGGGCCATGTCTTCAGTGGCGAAGGGTTCACGGAAAAAAATACTCGCCATTGCGTCAATTCGGTGTCAATGGTCTTCGTCCCGGAAGGAGAAAAGGCTCCACCGAAGATTCGTCTGGCCAAAGACGTGGCCGACACAGATTCACCCGCTGGCGGTTCACCTACTGAGTAATCCGGGCGGGCGGGCTGATTGGCGCCGCGTGTTTCGAGATCGTTTTGCTCGGTGCGTGTTACATCACAGCACCGGCATCACGCTTGTTGACCGAACTCAGATACAAAGGCTGCATACCCGGTGACGCTTTCGTTTCTTCAGGAAAGCACCGCTGCACGGCTCGCAGCAGATCGCTGCGACTGATCTGGCCTTCCAGTCGATTTTCATGCACAACCGGAATCTGCCTGCCTGGCGATCGCTGAAACCGCTGGGCGATGGCCAGGACATCGTCAGTTCGTCGCACGCCTGAATTATCCCGGTACATCCAGGACTCCACCTTCGTCCGGAAATCCGTCGACAGCTCGGCAGTTTCAGGGCCGGCCGTCGTCGCCAATTCACGGCGGATCTTCAGGGCGGCCTGCAGCGCGTCTCGACGCGTCACTTCGCCCACCAGTTTGTCACCCCGCAGAACCATCAAACGTCGATAGTGGGTGTCATGAAAGCGGTCGAGGATTTCATCCAGACGCGTGTCTTCCGTGATTTGCCGTTCTTCAGCCCGCACCACCCACGCCGTAATACCTGAAGACGGCAACTGTTCCCAACACAGGCCGATGAAGACTCGCATCGCCGACTTCTCGGAAAACACTCCGCGAAGAGTGCCGTCTGCATCAACGACCGATGCCCCCGAGACTTTCTTCTTAAGCAACAGCTTGATACTCTGAAAAACGTCCTGTTTCGAATTAAGCACCAGACTACGACGACTCATCAAATCTGCCGCACAGATTTTCCGCAACCGCCGAGCCACTTCTGAATCTTCATCGACGCTCCCCAGATTCAGAGCCACAATGGCCGTTCGTTCAGAGAACCGCCCCACGAAATTTCCGGTCGCATCAACCACCGGCAATCCGGAGACCCGGCGTTTGATAAGTTCCTCAGTCGCCTTCGACATATGAGTTTCAGGAGACGTGACGGCAAGCCTGGTCGTCATGATTTCTTCGGCGGTGATTGTTGTTGTATCCATGGGTATGTGTTTCCTGTCAGATAGGCGTTAAGAAAGTAACAGCTGTGGTCAGCTGACGTTCTTCTGATTCACAGTAACAACAACACGATGTATATGCGGAGATTCCGTAGTCAGGGGTGTACCCCTGAAGGTGAAAGGAGCCGGGCCACCTATCTTCGCAGAGGAAATCAGGCCTTCAACAACAAAATCGGCAGATAGTGATGTTGCTCGAATTGGTGGGAAATTCGACGAATTTTGCCTTGCGTAATTGCTGACGAGCTGTTCGACAATGGGGCGGGCGACACTACGATGTCTGATCGCCGAAACAACTGGACGCGAAAAGTCACGTAGTGAACCCGGAACGATGATCGACGCCGCAGAGCACAGAGCCAACCGTGTCTTCGTCCTTGCTATCGTGGCAGAATTGCTGCTGATCGGTGCGACCTGGCCATTGTGGACAGTCATCCACCCCTTCCCCGCAGCTCCGTTGCTCAGTGGGTTGGGCTCGGTTCCCATCGCCGTGGACTGGCTGACACTGGCAGTGCTGTTTGTCTCCTTTACCGCATATTTCCGGAGTCGCCGATCGTTGCCGGCCACGGTCCCGCAGTCGAATCCGGTTCAATGCAGCCTGGTGCTGATGACTGTTTCGGGAAGCCTGCTTGTAGTACTCAATCAGCACCGTCTGCAAACCTGGCACTGGCTGTTTCTTTCAGTCACAGCGCAGTCGATTCTGCTTTCCGGCCGACATCGCCTGTGGGCCCTGCGACTCACGTTTGCCACGATCTACATCTTTGCTGCGCTGTCCCGACTGGGGCCGGACGTGGGCACAGGAATGTCGCGACAGCTTCTGCATGCAGCCTGCGCGCTCGTGGGCAACGAACAGCTGTTGCGAAACGAAACGCTGTTCTTCAATGCCTGTCTGGCAATGACGCTGGTTGAACTGGCGGTTGGTTTGTGTCTGATGTTGCCGCGATTTCGCCGAGCTGCTGTTGTGACAGCGATGGCTCTACACGCGTCGCTGTTGCTGCTGCTGAGTCCGATCGGGCTCAATCATCATTGGGGAGTTTTGGTATGGAACGCCTTTTTCCTGATTGCCATTCCGACGTTGTTCGCGGAAGTCAGACCACTGAATGCGGAACGCTCTCCCTCACCCGCGAACGTTCGACTACGCATCGCCGCAGCCGTCATCGTGTTGTTTCCACTGGCAGGTCTGTTCGGCATTGCTGACAATTGGCCTTCATGGCAGCTGTATTCACCCAGACCAGATGTTGTTCGGCTGTACGTTGATGAAGTTTCGGTCGGACAACTGCCACATCATATTCAGCCTTTTGTCGGGCAGCCACTCCCGCTCGATCGATGGTGTCCGGTTCGCCTCAATCAATGGTCACTCGCGACAACAGGAGCTCCACTCTACCCGGAAGATCGCTTTCAACTGACTGTCGTTCGGGCCGTGCTGCAGGATATGCCCGCAGCGGCCGTTCGAATCACCATCGAATCGGCTCAATCGCCGGCATGGTGGAACCGAACAACCAAGGAACTCAACAGCGCTGAACTCGACAGTTTCACGCAAACAGAGTTTCTGCTGAACGGAAGAATCGTGAGACAATGACGTACTCAGACAACACGCCGACCATAGTGCGGAGACTTGTTACCGATGACTTCAAGAACATCGTCTACAGCAGCTTAAAAATTGAAGGAACCGGTTCCGGCTCGTGGGGGCACCAGTTCTGCGATGAAAACACGTCAACCGCGGCCATGAGTCAGCGAGAATCGCTGTAAGGCTCGGAAACAACGCCCGGCACGAACCGGCTGACGGGATAACGCTGGTCAAACGAAATCACGAACTGGCCATTGGTCGTTTCGTAGACAATTTCGCTGCGTCGTTCGAAGTCACTCGGCCCAACTCTGCGTTTCGCTGCCACGCCATCCGGCAGCAGATATTCCCCGGCGACCTGGAACACGATCTCCGTGCGGTTTCCCAGCGCATGGCCGAGGCTGCTGAATGCTGTTGCATTCAGATCACATTCGTCGATGAAGTACGCGACGACATCCAGATCAGCGGCTTTCATATTGCGAACCATCTCCTGTGCGTCAGCGAATGGGCACGTGGAGTCGTTCACGCCATGCACCACGACAATCTTCGTCTGATGGTTCCGTTCTGTCATGGTCGCCAGATGCCTGGGGTTGCCGACGAACCGCAGTTCCTGCTCATCGATCGACAGAAAGTATGTGCTGTGTCGATCACGGCTCCACCGGGCATTCAGGCCACTTCCACCGGCCAGATTAAAAGCGATGTCGTCGCTGAGTTTCTTCATGCCGCACATGTCAACCACACAGGCAAAGGTGTGTGGAGCCAGTTTGTTGGCCATCAACGTGACATTGCCACCGCCTGATCCGCCCGTGCAGTAGATACGTCCATCGTCATACGAGTGACCGGCGGCGCTAAGTCCATGGCGGACCCAGGCCAGCGCTCGCAGCGCGTCAACAGCCTGCAGGTAACCAAAATCATACGGTTCCGGATCGTCGATGGAAGATTTGCGACCGCTCTGCAGGTAGTCGACGCACACGGCAATCACGTTCAGTCGGTCGGCCAGCGCGGTGGGACTGGCGGTCCCCGCACATCGTTCACCACCCCAGTTGTGCAGCGTCAACATGATGCCGGTCTGATCAGTCACGTTTTCCAACGCGCCGCCGGGGTAGTACAGGGACGTCCTCACGCTGCGAGGTCCCGGTTGATGTGGCCACGACTGCGCAGGGACGAAGACGTGATCATTGTGGGCCGGCAGCATATTCCGAGCCGCCATCCATGTCCGTTTCTGTTCGGCGATCCATTCGTCGACGACTTTCTCCGCCGGCCGTTCGTCCGAATCGCGACGTTCAATAAATCGAAGATCTTTGCCCTGAACAATTCGGCGTATCAGTTCGGTTCGATCAGATGTAGCAGCATCGTCGACGGTATCCAGGTCCGCAGATTCATTCGTCTCAGGCTCGACGTCCGGTTCGACGTCAGACGCATCATCGGACAACACCTGCAGGACATTTGGCAGGACCGGCACGACGTCCCACGGTCGACCGGCAAACTGAAAGCTCCAGTTGAGTACCCATTCGTAGTCGTGGACAAACTGTTTGTCGTCAATGGCTGCCGTCGTTGCGGAAACTGCGGGAATCACAAGGTCAGGCTTCATCCCGCGAATTCGTTTCGCCCATTCCGCCATCTCCGCCACCGATTGTCCTTCCACCGGCCAGGTCGTCACGTCGATCTCCGCGTCGGGAAAATGCTTTCGCAGCACTTCGGGCAACATCGCGTCGAACGGCGGCATGGCAACAAGTTTGACCGACTGCTGCTGAGCCAGTCGGTCAAACGTGTGGTGCAGCGCGTCAATCGGCGGTGCAGAGGTCGCCAGAGAAACCTGTTTGCCGCAGATCTCCTGTGTCATTAACTCTGCAAAAATACGATGCCCGTTCATATTGGGATGAATCGTGTCGCTCATCAGCAGCATCCATTCTGCAGGATCGTCGTCCCGCAGCTGTTGCCACGCCGCAAAACAATCCACCAGCGACAAACTCAGTTCGTCGGCCAACTGACGGACCGCACCGGAGAACTCAGCCAGTCGATCGTTCGGCCGTGCCGGATTCTCGTAAACCGAGTTCGGTGTACATAGCAAGACGGCGGCCCCCGCGTCCTGGCAGCGGGCGATGATGGACCGCAGATTCTCTCGATAATCAGCTAGTGAGACTCGGGTCACATCGTTCATACCAAACATCACGACAACAAGATGCGGCTGCTTCGCGATCACGTCTTTATCAATCCGTGCCAACGCATTCACCGTCGTGTGTCCACTGCTGCCGGCATTGATCATTTCCACGTTGGCCCGCGGATTCGCCTGCTGTAACGCCAGCCCCAGCATGTCGCACCAGGCGCGCACTCCACCGGTGTGATAATACGCTCCGGTGATGCTGTCTCCGAAACAGACAATGCGAGTCGTTTGACCGGTTGCCAGGCGTTGGGCGATATCGCTCAGCCGAACTCTACCGTCCGAAGCGTCAGGTTCGTCTGCTGACGCCTGCGCTGATGCCAGACACGCCATCAAAACGACAAGCTTCAGCGTAGCGAACGAACTAGCGGGGGGCACTTTGTCAGTGTTGAACTTCATTGATCAGACCTTTCCGAACAAGCGGTGACCAACATTCAGTACGGCAAGCACTCAACGTCAGACGCCAGACAGTCTAACTGCTCATGACCACATACGACAGAGTCGAGGTCTATGCAGAAAGGAACTAAAAAACGGGAATTCTACTTGTGGAAAAACGTAGAACGTTCCCCATTCCGGCTCCGAATTCAAGATGGCTGGTCGTGTCAACTCACGGCAAGCTGCTGCTCATTTGTCCGCAGCATTTGCAGTTCGGCTTTCTGGCAAGCCGAGCCAGTTCAAACAATCAGGCAATTTTTTCGCATCTTGCGAATGCAGATCAGCAGTGACAGATGGAAGTTTGAAAGTGGCACACTCCGCGGGAGCAGGTCACCGAGCGAGCGATTCCGTCGGAGGAATGATTGCCTGCTCGAACGTCGTTGGAATGCCCTGAGGTCGCCAGTCGGCTCCGCGAGTCGTTTCTGACCCGCGACGTTACCGGCGAAGCCAAACTTTCCTTCGGCCCGTGCTCCGGAATACCCTGGCTTTCCTTCCCGTGTTACGCAGCCGTCATATGTTCGACATCCCATCGTCGACCTGAGGAAAAAGGACTGGAAAATCCTGCCAATCGGACCATACTCCGTATAGGCTTGAGGCTTCGACAAAAACACGTCGACAGGCTGTGCAGGGAGGCGGTCGTTGGAGGAATGCACAGCGGTTCGTGATCACATTGCAGTTAACGGAGAACGCATCGCCGACGACACGGCTGCAGGATGATGTCTGGGAGTTGTACAACACCGAAAAAGACTTCAGCCTGACCCAGGACCTTGCGAGCGAAGAACCTGAAAAACTGAAACGATTGCAGGCGCTGTTCGAAAAGGAGGCCATTACCAACAACGTCTATCCTTTGGATGACCGTGTGTTTGAGCGATTTAATGCTGCCGTCGCAGGGCGTCCGGATTTAATGGGTACTCGGACCTCACTGACACTGTCCGAGGGCATGGATGGGATTCTGGAAAACACGTTCCTCAACGTTAAGAACAGATCCAAGACGATCGTTGCTGACGTCGGCCTGAAGGGCAGCGATAGTGGGGTCATTATTGCTCAGGGTGGAAAATTTGCCGGCTGGGCTTTGTACATGAATGATGGCAAACCTGCTTATACGTACAACTGGTTTGGACTCAAACGTTACACCGTTGAGGCTCCGAGCCCGATCAAAAATGCAGAGGCCGAAATCAAGATCACGTTTGATTACGACGGCGGTGGGCCAGGAAAAGGTGGAACGGCTACGCTGTTCGTTGATGGTAAAAAGGTCGCGGAAGGCCGAGTTGAAAAGACCGTGCCTTCTGTTTTTTCAGCGGATGAAACGACAGATGTCGGCCGAGATGATGCAACCCAGGTTGCGGACAGGGTCTTTGCTGATTCGGAGGAATCAGAGTTTACCGGTACTGTGAACAAGGTCACGATCAGTATTCAGGACGAACAGTAGCACAACCCGCTGTTCCTCGCGGACGAGACAACAGACATGGGGCTCGACAACAAGACACCTCTTGTCGAAGGCATTGGCGTTGGCGTTGGCCGCGAGGAAACACGATTCGCTGGTACGATCGACACGGTGACAGTCAAAGGAAAGGCCGTGGAGTGGCGTGTGTCGACGTCTCTCGTCATTGCAGTGTTTCGATTCGGCACGATTGAACCAACGCGGATTTTCAAGACCTTCAGATCATTGGTGAGGCCGAAATGAGAGATTGAAATGGAAAAACGGCATCAGACAGGAAATGATTTCGGACTTAGCTCGCCGATCCAGGATTCGCCGGGCAAATCACGTCAGCGCTGCACTCAACATGTCATGGTCATGGAGCGGCAGTTGTCATAGGGGCAGCGTCAACACGGGCTGATCCGCCCCACTACGAAAGTCAACCTGTGAGGCCACGATCTGGTCCAGCAGCATCAGTGTTCGCTTGCTGTTTACGTCCCGGTCGTCGACGTAGAACCAGTAGCCGCGGTACGGTACACATACGGCCGCGTCGTCTGGCTTGTGCCGGGAGTGCCTGACGCAGAAACATCCCACGACCGGATGCCAGTTAAAGAGCGTGTTGTCGAAGTTCCGTGTGAATCGGACGATCCCCTTTTCCCGATGGTCTTGCGGCACCTGCACACCCTTGGAAAGGTAGGATCTGATCTGCTGCAACGATCGCGGCATGATAAGGATCTGTTTTCGTTTTCCATGAGGTTCGTCTGTTGACGGCAGCAGTCCTCCCAGTGCCAGCTTGAGTTCAAACTCCCGTTCATCAGGATCCAGGCCCAGCATATCAAAGACCGTCCGCCCGTCCGGAGACTGCACTGCCTCCTCTGAAAACCGCAAAATTGTGGTTTGCAGGACCTTGTTAAGGACAACCGATTCGCCGGACTCGGTTGGCTCGTAGGCATATCCGGAGTCCTCTGCCGCGCGAATCTCAGATGGCTGCAGCGCTTCCACAGAAATCGGTCCGTAGACAGGAACGAGTTTCCGTTTGCGGCTGATTTCGAGACCGTTTGACGTACGGAGCCACTGCAGACTTGCCAGCAGTGTCTGAAAGCGGCCGTATTCGGGTGGATCGGCGGGGATTGGTCCGCTGTTGCCGGCGAACCCGTACGCTGTCCCCATAAAGTTGCTGTTGTCGTCCGTGTTTAACACAACGAAACCAGCATAGGTTGTGCCACCATTAATCAGCGTCTGTCTGTAACTCGGATGTTACGTCTGCACTGATATCAGCATTCAGATCGGTGAAAGACGCAAACATCGTGGCCGTTTGCGCGAAGTCGGCGTCGTCCGCCGTACCGTTGCCGCTGTAAATGTATAACTCGATGTCCGGAAGAGTTGACGATGTCGTGTCCCTGATCAACGAGAATGTCGCCGCATTAATCGTCGTACCAGAGAGACCGCCAGGTAAGATGAATTCCAGGACCCCGCGCTGATCAAATGGTGGCGGTGCGTTCTCTGGGCCGGCTGTCCCAACGGAGACGTCCACAGTGCCAGGGTTCATCGTTAACGAGTCGCCACTGGCCACAGCGAATCCGTTTCGCATCGCGTCGTTGTACTGGGCGTCAAAACTGCCCAGGTCACCGGTCGTCAAATTAACCACGCCCCCCGACGCGAACGCGGAGAGGGTTAGAACCAGTATGGGAGATACAGTGACGGGGACGCGCATAACACATATCCGGATACTAAGAAACGTAGCACCTTAAGTGGTACGTTCAAGGGGAAGGAGAATGCAAGTCAGCGTTGCACTTCCCCCGGGCCGCCGCTCCGGCGTGATGGCAAAACACCGGAGGCTGCGGTTCGGCCAATGCAGCACTGCTGAGTACTTCAGTTGAACCGCGCGAACTCTTGAAGTTGCCGACAGAAGTTATGAGTTATTGCGTACAATGCTGCAGCATTGAAGATAGACTTCTGTTTCGATGATGTCGCCCACCTCTGTCCATCGTGGCAATCGCACCGGGGGCGGCATCCAGCATCTCTGGCTCTGCGACTTCACGGATTGTGGTCGTCCTGATTCTATGCTCTGGAAACATTCAATGCGTGTTTTCCGTCACTTCTGCCTGGCCTCAGCGGCATTCTTCCTTCATACGAACGACAAGGCTCATGCGGAAGATCATTCGAAGCTGATCGCTGCAGTTTTTGACGATTGCCATATTTTTGATGCGTCACTTCAGATTCATACAAAGGCACAGCGATTGCCTCCTGACGAACGGTTCGTCTTCTTACACCACTGGGTTCTGCCACAAGACGGTGTTCGACCGGTGAGAATTAATCTGGGATTCTCACCAACGTATCCGGGCCTGAATGCTCAATCAAGAGACACAGAGGGCCAACGGATTGCCACGGGTGGAGACGTCGTCTGCCCTGCAGTCGATCTGGTGGAGTTGGCAAAGCAACTTGGCCGATTGAACTCGATCAGATCGATTGCTGCACGCATCGATGCACGAAGCCGTAGTCAGAAAAAGAACCTGCTGGCGTTTCGTTGTCTTATCGAGGTTGCCGATGGCAACTTCGCAGAAGCCACTCGACTAGCTGAGGAAGCCTTAGAACGAATCGATAGCGATGATCCGTACGACGAAGTGCATCGGAGTGCCGAATTGCTGCTCTTGCTGCAAGCGGATTCGGCCTCGTCACTTCGTGAAATCCTGGCTGATCAATTCGGGCCCCTGTTTGGAAGTAGTCGCTGGCCATCGATCGGCAACGTCTGGTCACGACACTTCGCTCGTCTGCTATTCCCAATAATCCCCGTGCTTCCAGAGGACGACTCTTTCACGCTATCCGTCCCAACCGGAGCGCCTTCGCACTGGAACCCCGTAACGTTTCCGAGTGCACTGCGACGCGGACTGGGGATGCCTCCTGCCAAGTGGAGGTTCACGAATTCTCAGGCCATTAACGCCTCCAGTCACGGTGACGACATTTTGTATTTTGACACTCCAATGCTGGGTGATGTCGAGATCGAAGATGATATGACCGTATCGAATTGGCGCGAAGCAGAAATGATAGTGGGTGCACGATGGGTCGCCCCGTCGTTTCCCCTGAACTTCTACGATGTTGGAACACCACGACGAATGTTGGCCCACCGGGAACTAACGAAACCAACGACCAGAACAGCCCACTGGTATCGCCACCGGACGCAACTGCGAGGCGCCACAGCCACGTTTTCGCTGGACGGTCGAGTCGTCCATGAAGAAACGATGCCCGAGGTTCGTGACCCATGGATCGGTGTCCGCAGTCGCCATTTGAATGAAGGTGGCGCTCGAAACGTTCACATCTCCGGGGACGCGAACATTCCCGAATATATCGACATGCTTGGTTCCGGGCTGGATTCGTGGATCGATTACTTTGGCGAAGACGCACCGTGGGATCAGTTACCGTGGACATTTCGAAATAACGAGATCTCAGGCCGCCGCCAGCGCCAAAGGACTGCGACTCCGACATTCTGGTGACAGCCGGAATTGGGGTGCGTTTCTAACCTCAAGACAGTTGCTGTTTGGTGATTTTGATGTCAGCATCGAGTTTAAAATGTCGATCGCGGGCTGGGAGGGGACCAGTTTCGCGGCTCAGCGGGGACCGGC
>JAPYTO010000042.1:0-4994 GCA_029941865.1 Fuerstiella sp.
GTCGGGCCGGCCGAAAAGGATTTCCAGGATCACGAAGTGCTGGAGACTTTCTATCGCGAAGGTGAATCCTTCATCGACAGTCAGAAAGACGGTGAACCATTTTTCCTGTACCTGGCGCTGACGGGACCGCACACGCCAACCAGTCCGGGCAAGGCGTTTCAAGGCAAAAGCAAACTGGGTGTGTACGGCGACTTCGTGATGGAGGTCGACCATGCCGTGGAGCGGGTGATCAATGCACTAAAGAGCAAAGGCTGCTACGAAAACACGCTTGTTCTGTTTTCGTCCGATCACGGTGCTGCGTCCTATGCGGGCAATATTCTGAAAGCCACACCCGGGCAGATTCGTTTGCTGGAGAAACAAGGACACTTTTCCAGCGGGCCACATCGCGGCTATAAATTCTCCGTGTACGAAGGCGGTCTACGAGTTCCATTGGTTGCCCATTGGCCGAGTGTTATCCAACCCGGCAGCGAATCCAACGCACTGATTGGGATGAATGATCTGATGGCGACGTTTGCAGAAGTTGCCGCGGTGAAACTCGATCCACGAAATGCGCCAGATTCAATCAGCTTTGCCGGAATACTGCGAAATCCCGGTTCTGACGGTGTTCGCCGGAACCTGATCATGCAGTCCATCGGACCGTTCGTTGTGCGAGCAGGAAGCTGGAAGCTTTGTCTCTGCCCGGGCAGCGGCACGCACGGTCGGTATGGAAATGAGCCGCCGTCAGAAGTTGCCTGGCGAAGCGCACTGGAACGATTTGGTGCCGCTCCGGCGTGGACCGACCTGAGCAAGTCTCCGTTTGTGCAGTTGTTCAATCTGGCAAACGATTCTCATGAGGATCACAATCTGGCGGTCGATCATCCGGACCGCGTTGCAGCTATGGTCGCCCTGTTGCGGAAGCAGATTCGGGACGGACGCAGCACGTCCGGTCCCACGCTGTCCAACGACCGCGACGGGATCAACATCAATCAACGATTGCCCGACTTTATTCGAAAGCAGTTGAAGTAACGAGTGACGACTTCAAAGCTTCGCGTCGCTGGAAACGATGGGCGTAACGGCGGTCTTCGGCGAAGCGGAGCTTCGCGGACATGCGGTCCCAAACCGGAGTTTGGGACCGAGAAGCAATGCCACTCTCCCGCCAGCGGCAGGGCTACGAGACTACTGCTTACTTTCGAGCGAATCGCTTTCGACCGTTCTCGGTCAGGTACGTCTTCCGCAGGCGAATGACCTTGGGAGTGATTTCAACGTACTCGTCCCATTCGATGTATTCGAGAGCTGCTTCCAGCGACATGTCTCGTGGTGGCCGCAAGACGATGGCATCGTCGGCACCGGACGAACGGACGTTGGTCAGTTTCTTTTCCCTGATCGGATTCACCACCATATCGTTTTCACGACTGTTTTCGCCGATGATCATGCCTTCGTAGACGTCGTCGCCAGGGCTGGTGAACATTTCTGCTCGTTCCTGCAGCTTCCACAATGCGTAACCGACAGCTGTCCCCTGGACCTGTGAGACCAGAACACCGTTTCCCCGGGCTGGGATGTCGCCTTCCATGGGACGGTAATCTGCGAAGACGTGATGCATGATTGCTTCACCGCGTGTCGCGTTCAGCATTCTGGTCCGCAAACCAATGAGTCCTCGAGCAGGGATGCTGAACTCCAGATGAGTCATGCCCGTACCCGTGGCCGTCATTTCAAGCGTTTGAGCACGCCGATTGCCGACCAGTTCCATCACGGCACCAACGTCTGCGTTCGGCACGTCCACAACCAGTAATTCGTATGGTTCGCATCGTGTGCCATCGATCTCTTTGATGATGACTTCCGGCTTGCCGACGGACAGTTCGAATCCTTCGCGGCGCATCGTTTCAATCAACACGGCCAGGTGCAGGATGCCACGTCCGGAAACCTTAAAGGAATCCTTATCCTCTGTTTCCTCAAGCCGCAGCGCGACGTTGGACTGCAGCTCGCGATACAGTCGTTCTCTCAGATTGCGGCTGGTCACGTACTTGCCGTGCTGGCCGGCCAATGGGGAACTGTTAATCGTAAACTTCATCGAGAGTGTCGGCTCATCAACTTCAATGCGTTCCAGAGCAACCGGGTTGTCGACATCAGCGATCGTGTCGCCGATTTCAGGGTTGTCCAGGCCCACGATTGCCACGATGTCTCCTGCCGATGCTTCGTCCGCGTCAGCTCGTCCCAGATTGCTGAACAGCTGAACCTGGTCAATCTTCTCTTTGGCAATCGTTCCGTCTTTTTTCGTGAGTGCAATCTGCTGTCCGGTGCGCACCTTGCCCGCGGCGATCCGTCCTGTGGCGATGCGGCCGACGTATTTGGACCATTCCAGAGAAGTGACCATCAGTTGCAGGGGTTCCTCCGGACGAATGGCCGGTCCCGGAATTTTTTCCAGGACCATGTCCAGCAACGGACAAATGTCGCCTTCTTTTTTTGTTGCGTCGTGAACAGCGTAGCCTTCTTTGGCACTCGTGAAGATGTATGGGAAATCGAGCGTTTCGTCGTCAGCACCCAATTCCACCAACAGATCGAAGGTCTGTGACAGCACCTCGTCCGGCCGACAGTCCGGTCGGTCGATCTTGTTAATGACGACCATCAGCTTAAGATTGTTTTCCAGAGCTTTCTGCAGCACAAAGCGTGTCTGTGGACGGGGACCTTCAAAGGCATCGACAAGCAGCAGGGCTCCGTCGGCCATCTTCAGCACGCGTTCCACTTCGCCGCCAAAGTCGGCATGGCCAGGCGTATCGATGATGTTGACTCGCACGCCTTCATACATCATGGCAATGTTCTTGGCCAGAATCGTGATTCCACGTTCTCGCTCAAGATCATTGCTGTCCAGCATGAATTCCTGCATTTTCTGATTGTCGCGGAACATGCCGCTTTGCTTAATCAGGCAGTCAACCAGCGATGTCTTGCCGTGGTCAACGTGGGCAATGATGGCGATATTGCGGATGTCATCGCGGCGCGTGACGCTTTCGGGCATGATTTCGGTCGGAATGGCAATGGACATAGATCGGTCTGTGTGGTGTTACCAAAAGTGGAGAGAGTCAGGGCTAGTCGACCCTTGGCTGGGGCATCCAGCGGCAGCGCTGTGGCGGGCAGCCTCAGCCACCTCGGAAGAACGGTTTTTGCTGCCTACGTCAGGACGGTCCGGTAATGAAGCGGGGGATCCTAACAGACAGGATCGTCAATAACGCAGACTCAATTCCCCATTTCGGCACAAATTCCCGGTCGAACGGGGGGAATTCTGCCGACCAGGAGGTTCGGAGGTCATTCTGCGACCCTGAAAACACGCCAGCGACTGTTGCGTAACGTTTGCCAAATCTCAGGAATGTCGTTTGTAGCTGTGTCCTGGCCATGGAATCGCCGGGTTCTTTGACGGAAACTCCCCGCAAAACCGGTTTCATTTGACGGCAGCCAGTCGTGGACGGAGTTTTCTGTGTCCAGGACGCAATTCTCGCGTCAACCGAATTTCTGCAGGATAAAGCAATGGAAAACGATGAAGTTCGCAAAGTGGCGGCACTGGCGCGTCTTGAACTCAGTGAAAAAGAGCTGGAGACCTACGGCCAGCACCTGACTGAGATTCTGGGGTATGTCGAGGTTTTGAACGAAGTGGACATCGAGGATGCCACGCCGATGCCTCACGCCGTCGATCTGCAGAACGTCTTTCGTGCTGACGAGCGTTGCCCCTCGCTTGACCGCGAAGCTGCCTTGAGCAACGCCCCGAAAACGGACGGACAGTTCTTTCAGGTGCCGCAGATTCTGGAGCAGAAGGATGCCTGAACATCACGAACAATCCACCGATTCGTTGCTAACGGCTCTACAGGCCGGGGAATTGACAAGCCGGACGCTCACCGCGGCCTGCCTTGCCAGAATCGACCAGCTGAATCCGAAACTGAACGCGTTCGTCAGCCATGATGCCGGTGCCGCCCTGGCGATGGCCGATGCCGTTGATGCAAAACGGGCTGCCGGCAAGAGCATCGGAATGTTGCAGGGTCTGCCCGTTGGCATCAAGGACAACATGTGCCAGAAAGCAGTGGCAACAACCTGCGGCAGTCGCATGCTGCACAACTATCATCCGCCTTATGACGCACACGTCGTAGAGCGATTGAAGGCCGAAGACGGAGTCATCGTCGGCAAGCTGAACATGGACGAATTCGCGATGGGGTCGTCAACCGAGACCTCAGCGAGCGGACTGACTCGTAATCCATGGGACACGGATCATTCTCCCGGAGGATCGTCCGGCGGCGCGGCCGCGGCCGTGGCCGCGGGAATGGTGCCGCTGGCCCTGGGATCGGATACCGGCGGTTCCATTCGCCAGCCCGCCAGCTTTTGCGGCGTTGTGGGGATGAAACCAACGTACGGCCGAGTGTCTCGGTTCGGTCTGGTGGCGTTTGCCAGTTCCCTGGATCAGATTGGCCCGTTCGCGCGAGACGTACACGGCGCGGCGCTGCTGATGCAGGTGATTTCGGGACATGACCGGCGAGACACCACGTCCGTTGATTCCGAAGTGCCCAACTACTCCGAACAGCACAGCCAGTCATTGGCAGGGCTACGGATTGGTATTGTTGACCAGCAATACGGTGAAGGACTGGACAACGAAGTGGAAGCGTCGGTGCGCGGAGCGATCGCAGGCCTTGAGTCGGCCGGAGCCACCGTCAGGACGGTGGAACTGCCTCATGCAAAGTACAGCGTCGCCACGTATTACCTGATCGCCCCCAGTGAAGCGTCCAGCAATCTTGCGCGCTACGACGGTATTCACTATGGCCATCGCACGGAAAACTTTGATTCGAAGAATGATGGCCTGGTGGATTTGTACTGTCGCAGCCGAGGCGAAGGTTTTGGTGCCGAGGTCAAGCGACGGATCATGCTGGGCACCTATGCACTGTCGGCGGGTTATTACGACGCCTATTATCTGAAGGCATTAAAGGTGCGCCGCCGGATCCGTGAAGATTTCGACAAGGCGTTTGCTGACGTTGACGTCATCG
>JAPYTO010000042.1:5094-35260 GCA_029941865.1 Fuerstiella sp.
CGCCGCCGGATCCGTGAAGATTTCGACAAGGCGTTTGCTGACGTTGACGTCATCGCCGGCCCCGTGGCCCCGACTGCGGCCTTTCGGATCGGCGAAAAGATGAATGACCCGCTGGCCATGTATCTGAGTGATATCTACACCATCAGCGCCAATCTGGCAGGGATTCCCGGCATTTCTGTGCCCTGCGGTCTGACTTCGGCCGGCCTGCCCATTGGCCTGCAGCTGCAGGCGGCCGCGTTTTCGGAAACGAAACTGTTGCAGGCGGCGACAATGGCGGAAGCGGCACGCGCAGCAATTGGTGCCTGCCCGGTATCTTAGGAGGCTACGAAAAAGGAGCGAAACGCTACCTCCGCTTGCACCTGAGAACCGAAACCGCAGGGCTGCTTCGTTTCCGACCTGACCCGGTTTGGCTGGCCTCACCACAATTGGAGGCAGCGTCCCGCTCCTTCGAGCGATCGCCGCTGAGGCCGCATTATTCCGTCATCACGTCACAACGCAAGGCGATTGGCCCTCAAATTCGCGAATAGACTTCTTCGCGGGGAAACAGGCGGCAGGATTAGCGATCAGGGGGAGGGGGTTCCCGGTTCTGAGCGTTCGTTCGCGCGGAAGGAGGCGCTGGCTTCGAATCGCTTTTCTTCACGTTGAGAACATCGGCTGGGAGAGTTTCTTCGAATCGCCGTATGGATGACGTTCTGCGACTCGAAGGCCGAAAAACGTAGCCCGTTGGGCAGGGCGTCAAACGAGCCAAACGTCCCGCACGGCGCAGGTCGATCAGGACGCCGTGTCTTCACTGGGGTCGGCGAATGGCAGTTCCGGCTGATTGTTTGTGGCCAGACCGGATTTGAAGTGCTGTCGACAGACGGAAACATAGCTTTCGTTGCCACCCACTTTGATCTGTTCTCCCCCGCGAATCGGTTGGCCATCTGAGCCAATTCTCAGGACCATCGTCGCTTTGCGGCCGCAGTGGCAGATCGTCTTGATTTCCGTAATGACGTCAGCCCAGGCGAGTAAAAACTGACTGCCTTCGAACAGATTGCCCTGAAAATCAGTTCGCAGTCCATACGTCAGAACGGGAACGCTCAATTCGTCGGCCACATCACCGAGATCGTGGACCTGTCGACGTGTCAGAAACTGTGCTTCGTCCACAAAGACGCAGGCGACGGACTGGGCAGAATGTTCCCGACGACAGATCTCCAGAAGCGATTGGCTGAGCGAAAAAACGTGAGCCGATGATTGCAGGCCGATGCGGGAACTGATCACTCCGGCACCGTCCCGTGAGTTGATCTCAGGTGTCAGCAGCAGTGGCCTGAGACCACGTTCCTCGTAGTTGTATGCCGCCTGCAGCAGCGTTGTCGATTTTCCGGCGTTCATTGCCGAGTAGTAAAAATAGAGCTTGGCCATGATGTTTTAGACGTAATTGCATCGTCGAAGAAGGCTCGGTCGCTGAAAGGGCAGTCGGGTTCGTTCCGCTGTTCGGCGGCGAATGTTTTCCACGGCCGAAGGTGACTGGGCACACATCGTTACTGTCCCTGGATGGTCACCACCAGATGACGTCGACCGCCTTGGTTACGATGTTCGCACAGGTAAATGCCCTGCCATGTGCCAGTCAGCAACCGTCCGCTGCCAATCGGAATTGATATCGACGAGTCGGTCAACGACGACTTCACATGAGCCGGCATGTCGTCCGGCCCTTCGCACGTATGCACGTATGGCCAGGATTCCGGTGCGAGTTTGTTCAGCGCCATGTTCATGTCGACAAGCACATCCGGGTCGGCGTTTTCATTAAGCGTTAACGATGCCGATGTGTGCTGTATGAACACGTGCAGCAGTCCCACCTGAAAGTTCCGGATCTCAGGGACTTCCTGCAGGATATACGACGTCACCAGATGGCAGCCTCGCGAAAACTGCGGCAGCACAATTTCTTTTTGAATCCAGTCTGTGACGCTCATGGGCGAAGAAATCTTGTGGATAAGTCGGGTTTAGCGACCCACGGACGCGGGTTCTCGTTTCCGAGTGTCAGGTCGCATGATCCGAGGCGTTGGCCTCGTGAGTCAACTACTGCGACAGCCTGGCGATCGTAAAGGCGAGGATGTCGTCATTTTCCACCGCAGCTTCCTCCAACTTGTCGGTCAGTCCCAATTCCACACACAGCTTTGTGAAGGAGAACCCGTTGGGATCTTCCATGCGACTGACAAATGACGCGGTTTCCTTCAGCACTTCAGTCGAGCGGCCGATTCGCTGCGCAAGATCAAGTAACACAAACGCGATCAATTGCTGATCCGACTTTTCGGGTGCATCTTTGAGTCGCTGCATAAAATAGGCAATACCGGCGTCGGGATCCTGACCGGCTAACGCGGTCAGGAAGTGACGATTTGCGGTGTAGTATTCGTCAAACGGCAAGTCGCCCGGATATTGCAGCTGGGGCGACAACATGGCACCGTAGGCACATAGTTCGATGGCCTGCTTCAGTTCCGGATCCTCAGCATGCAGCGATCGAGCGAATCCGATCGTCGAATGCAGGTGTGACACGTCAATGTGGTAGTTGCCTTCAGCGAACAGCCAGTCGCGGCCCGTCAGCAGTTCCTCGATGGACGCGTTTGGCGTAAGCACGGGCATGCGAGCTTCCACTTCACGACGGATTGTCGCCTGAATATCGTCATAAATCGTGCGCACCATCATGGCGGCAGCGGCCCGTCGTTCTTCCAGCGTCATCTGTTGCTGCAACTGACTGAACGCGGTCACGGTGTTGCAGGTTCCGTGAGTCTTCAGCAGAAACTCAAGCCCACGCGCAATATGAGCACCTTCGTACAGAGCCACGTTGACGATTTCGTCGAAGGCTTCGTCCGGTTCGCGGGGGACCTGAATTTTGTCGATGGCGGCTTTGACGGATTCCGGTTCCCCGATGGTGCGGAAGTACGCCCACGCATCGGACAGGTTCCCGTCCTCCAGAAACATGGTGCCAACTTCGCGTGCGGCAGTGACATACGCATCGCGGAAGGACTGCTCGTGTTCACTGGGGACATTGTCCAGCGATGTGGGCTGAGTCAGCGGTAACCCCATCTGGTCGCGGACCTGCATCAGCTTTGCGTCAAACAGGCGGTGGTAATCCTTTTCATCGGCCAGAGTTTTCTGCAAAGCCGCCAACAGGTCACTGCGTGAGGGATTCTCAGGCAGCTGTTGCTTCAGATTGTCAATTCGGGGGCTGGAAACGGTCGTGGTGTTCATGAAAACCAGGATTTCACAGAGAAGTGGATCGGAGCATCCGGAAAGGGGGCAGGAACCGATAGTGCGAAGCACCCGAAGAGCGTCCCGGCTATTGGTTCCTGACCCCCTTGCCGTTGCATCAATTGTATTGTGCCAGCATCGCAATGAAAGTCTACGACATCTTCATTCGAGGCAAAGTGTGCGGTCACGCGCTTGAGGCGATGGAAGTGCGAAATCTTCGTTCCTGATATTCGTACGATTCGTGGTCTATGACCGTTTGCCGTATGATTGACCGACGGCTGCCGCTGCAGGCGTAATGGCTGTCGGTTTCGTTCTCACCAATCGGGTTCCCAATGATTCTGCATGTTGACATGGATGCGTTCTATGCGTCTGTCGAGGAACGTGATCGCCCGGAACTACGCGGGCGACCTGTCATCGTGGGCGGGACGCCGGAAGGACGAGGCGTCGTCGCAGCGGCGAATTATGTCGTTCGGAAATTCGGCGTACACAGCGCCATGCCAACTGCTCAGGCGCTGGGTCTGTGTCCGGATGCTGTTGTGCTGCGCCCCCGAATGGAGCACTACGTGGAGATTTCCCACCAGATCCGGGAGATCTTTAACCGCTATACTCCGGTTGTGGAGCCGCTATCGCTTGATGAGGCTTTTCTGGACGCCACCGAAAGTGTCCAGCTGTTCGGCCCCGTCGAAGCGATCGGTCGTGCAATCAAGCAGGAAATCCGGGACGAACTGCATTTGGTTGCGTCCGTGGGCGTTGCGCCGAACAAGTTTCTGGCCAAGCTGGCCAGCGATCTGGAAAAGCCTGATGGATTCACCGTCATCGCGGCCGATGCCGTGCAGGACGTTCTTGCGCCATTGCTGGTGACTCGAATCTGGGGCGTCGGAAAGGCGACGAAAAAGAAATTTGATGGTCTTGGGATTCGGACGATTGGTGAGCTGCGACAACTCTCTCTGCAACAACTACAAAATTCCTTCGGTCAGAGCGGTCAGCATTTCTGGCAACTGGCGCGAGGTATTGACGATCGGGAGGTGGTTGCAGATCGTGAAGCCAAATCAATTTCGCACGAAACAACATTTGCCCAGGATGTCCGCGATGGCAATGTTCTGCGCGCATGGTTGCTGGAACTGACTGAACAGGTCGCTGGTCGTATGCGGAGAAACGAAGTGTTGGGGCGAACGGTTAACCTGAAGGTTCGCTACAGCAACTTCGACACGATCACCCGTTCGAAGAGTCTGCCGCAGTCGACCAATTCAACGAATCTGCTGTGGTCGGTTGTATCGGAACTGCTGAATTCTCAGCTGCCCGACCGTCCGCTCGTCGTCCGACTGCTGGGCATGGGAGTGTCGAACCTGCAAGGACCAGCGCCCGTCCAGCAAAGTCTGTTCGCTGAAGTACAGGACGAACGTGACACAAAACTGGATGAGGTGGCCGATCAGATCCGAAGTCGCTTTGGAAGCACGTCACTGCGGCGAGCATCGACCGTGCAGCATGATGCCGAGCACAAACCGCTGCCTCGGCCGGATTAAGTAGGCAGCGTTCCTGCCGCACACTGTCTGCTACTGCGCCAGATCGATTCGATAGAATCCTCCACCCGCTGTTACGTACAGGATCGAAGACGTGCTGCCGACTCCAAAGCAGCCGTTCGTTGGCAGCGACGGCGTCCTGATATAAGCCAGTTCCTTGCCTGCCGACGAGTAGATGACGATACCGAAGCGATTGGCGGAACGCACAGCTGCGTAGATGTTCCCGGCTTTATCGATCGTCATCCCGTCGGTGCCCAGTTGGTCGCCGAAATCCACCAGCACTCGTTTGTTCGCCAATGAACCGTCGGGCCGGATGTTGAATGCATTAAGAGTCATGCGGCCCCGCTGTGGCGTCGCATCCGGGTCCTGCCCGGTTGACCCGTTGTTCGTTTCCGCGACGTACAAGGTCCTGCCATCGGGCGAAACGTGGACGCCGTTCGGTTTTTCAATGTCCTTTGTGACTCGACGAAGCTGACCGGTCTTCGGAACGAACCGGTATACGCTTTGGTGATCCAGTTCAATAGGCTCCGGACCGAGGTAACGTGGATCGCTGAAATACACACTTCCATCCGGATGGACGACCAGATCATTGGGCGAGTTAAATCGTTTGCCGTGGAAGCGATCCACAAGCGGCTTCACAATTCCGTCACGGGAGACTTCACACAGCGCCATGGCGCCGCCGTTCGCTCCGCAGCTTGCCAGCATGCGACCGTCGGCGTCAAAGAACAGGCCGTTGCTCTTCCTGCTGTCCGCGGAGAACACGGTTGTCTTCCCTGTCGTGGGGTCAAACTTCAGAATCCGACCCTTAACATTCGGATCGCGTGTGATGTCGCTGAAAAAGACCATGCCGTCGGCTCGGACGGCAACTCCCTCCGTGAACTCGCCGTCATTCCACAGTTCTTCAAGTTGCCGGCCGGCGGGAATCAGGGATTCGCTTCCCTGTGTGCATTGCGGTAACACGCATGCGACGATGACAAACAGCCCGTATGTAAATCGGTACATTGAATTGGTCTCCAGTGCAGACGTAGGATTCTGTGTGACTCGAATTGTTACCGGAATGTGCGGGTTTGTCCTGCCAACGGAAAATCCGTGCCGTTCATAGCTCCGGAAAAATTAACGGAATCTCAGTCGTGCATCGGAGCCAACAGCGATGCGCGAGCCGACTGCATGCAGGCCAATGGCAACGGAGTGGACGATTCAGAATCAACAGGCGTCGCCCAGACCTGCTGCCACTCGACCCACCGAGTATGAGATTCCGCGAAGACAACCGCTTCACGAGAAACCGGCTGCAGTCCGTAGCTGGCCGACATGCTGACGGGGGTCGGTCGAATCTGATGGCGCCGATGCAGATCGATGTGAATCTCCCGGTCGAATTGTCGATCGGGCCACACAATCAGTCCCGTACCGCAGACGTCGTAGGGATGCGGACCGATCAGGTTGCGCTCCATTTGTTCCCTGACCAGATCCACGCCAGCCTTGGCATAGAATCCTCGCAGAGCCGTCTCGAAACTGTGGCCCATTTCCGGAGTGACATTCGACAGCCAGCCCGGGTGAGCGAGCGTAGTCACCAGCCAGCCGCTTTGTTCCTGAAACAACAACTGCAGATGTTCGTCGCCCCTTTTGTCACACCGCAATTCGACCATGAAGCTGTTTGAGGCGGCGCGGATACGATTGCACTGGACTGGCGAGTCCGTCCACACACTGCAGTAATGCAGCAGACGGATGAGGTCTCGTTCGACGAATCGCCGGATGTCGCGTTCGCAGTGCGCAATTGATTCACGAACGGCTCGACGCCGACTGAATCGGTCGAACGACGCTTCCTTTCGTTCCAATTGTCTGAGCTGATGAAACCGCTTCGGCAGCGTGCCGGAATGGAACCCCGGCTTCAGCAGTCGACCGCCACTTTCGCCGTGTGAACCGATAACAACCGGCTGCAGCGAAGGCACGCGATTGGACGCATACAGCCGCCAGTTCTCTTTCAGTTCCCAGACCAGGAAACCGAAAATGCCCGGCAGAAAGACGATATTGAACCATGTAATCGGGCCTGCCAGCGCCACACCCAGATACGGAGTGAGTGCGTTGCGCATGTACTGTTCCAGTATGAGGATCACTGGCAGAAAGATTTTGTGGGCGACTGTAACTACCGGAAAGTGTTTCACCGGATTCAGTGTCGGTTCGATCAGCAGATTGACATAGATTCGTAACAGGAAGGCAAGAAAGGACCAGAGAACTCCTAGAAACGCCTTCAGGACCACCGTCAGCCAGGTTTCGCCGCTATGGAAACGCAGCCATTCATCTACCGCGTAGATGAAGCGTTCAAGCATGTTCAACAGCCACTTGAAAGAGTCGATTACCCAATCCAGCAGGGCGACCAGAAAACGTGCACGCAGGTCGTACCATGCATTGGCGAGCCATTCTGCCGTCAGTTCTTCTGCGTCACGCCCTAGCCGCGAATTGACCGCCAGACTCAGCAGCACTGCCACTGCGCCCACCCACCACCAGTCCAAAGGTGGACGAACCAGCAGCCATGGGACGATCCGACAACCGAGCCACGCCACCAGTGAGGGCGTTACGAAATTTCTGCGCAGACGTACAAACCAGCGGCTACGCCACAGCCGTTGTACGATCGGAAGACGCAGCAATCTGACGGGCACGTCGTAGAACACTGTGCGTATGGCTTTCCAGACCGAACGCAGAGCGTTTCCGACTGCCTGTCGCAGCATTGGCACGTGCACCAAAGCCATCAGCATAAAGGCGACCAGCATGACGGGCGGCAGCGCTTCGGCAAAAGTGAGTCCGGCGTGGCCGTGAACAGGTTCGGCCACGCCGACCGTGGCAGTTGTCGTGCGGGCCGGTGCGGCCTCATCACCGGGCTCGGCCAGCGGAGGTAGCGACGCGGCAACATGGGAATTCTCAGCAGATCCGATTGACGGATCGTCTGCTTCAGAAGACGACACACCCGCTTCTTCGACGTTCTGTGAAGCGCCGATGGACGTCTGCGCTAAAGTCGCCTCCTCTCCGGATTCCGTTTGGTCAGAATCCGCCAGTTGCTCGCCCCCGTCTGACGCGACGTCCCCAGCCACGTCCACTGCGTCGCTGTTCGTTGGGGCCGCTTTCTCCACGTCTTCCGGTGCGTTGGCCCGGCTTCCGTGCACAGCATCAGTTCGCTTTTTGAGAGCCTGGGTCGCGACGGCCAGAACATGATGTGCTGCGACAACGATTACAACTGCGCCACCGAAGGGAATGGCCAGAAACAACGTGGCGAAACGCCCGGTGCGAGTCCCAAAGGCCAGCGAACTGATGATCTGCAACCCGCGCAGGTAGAATTCGCCACGTCGGTATACACCGTCAAGACTGACATCCAGTCGATCGTCGCTCCGCAGCAGGTGGTCACCGCGAATCAAGTCCTTCGGATCTGTCAAATCCGGCAACTTCAGGTCGTTGCGGCTGATGGCATCCCGCAGATACCCCATCGTCAGGTAACCACGCTCGGCGATACAGTCGAGCGATTCTTCCACCATTTTGTCGAATGCGACCTGTTCCGGGACGCTCTTTGGATGCAGTCCGACTTCTACGATAGTGTCATGAATGGCCGTCCGCATGCGCTGCCGCATCTGGTCTTCCGCCAGACCGGCCGCCTCGTGCAGCAATTGAGAAAGCCGTTCCCGTTCGGTGCCGGACAATCGCACGTAGACCAGACGCGACGCAGAACTGGCCAGATGTTTGGCCATCATGACTTCGCGCAAACTGTTGAGCGGCCGCCGCAACGGTCGTTTTCCTCGAGAAACGATCCACTTGACAAGGTCGATCTGATAAACCGTTAACTCGTGGTCAAGGCAGACTTTCTGCAGGTCGTACAGCAGCCGTTTATCGGAGTTCCAGAAACCGTGAGTGGCGTTTTTCAGCAATTCCCACAGCGACGTCTGCCAGTCACTCAGGTCCGATTCATCAAAGGAAAGAGCTTCCCTCAGACGATCCGCCAGCTTTTTCGTATCGGCGCGGGCGGCCGCTTCGGCCGTCTGTGTATCTTCCCCCGACGTGGCGGCTTCCAGAGCCCGAGCCGCAAAGACGGCAGCAGCCACCGTGTTACCGCGCTCATTCCAGCGGTCCCGCTTTTTCATCAGTCGTGCGTAGCGTCCGGACGAAGGCTTCAGCTGAATCCCTTCCGTCCAGCTCTGACGCTCGCTGGCAACTTTGGCCTCGTCGCGCATCGTTCCGGATGTCAGGTCCGGCTGCGTGGCTCCGTAGAGCTGAGTTTCCAGGAACAACTTATCGGGATCAAGGTGTTCCGAGATAATGGGCAGCACGTGGCTGGTGTCTGCCAATGAGGGAAACCAAACCGGCAGCAGATCCGGCGAAAACATCGTCAGTTGCAGATAGGTGGCGGCGAATTCGCAATACGCCTCCGTGTGCGAATCCGGGTGGACAAGTCGAAGTTCAGAACGAAGTACGGCGTGGGCCTCGTCGAATTCGACCTGACCGATTTGATCGATCAACTGCTGGACCCTGGCTCTGGCCAAAACGCCCGTTTCGTGTTCCCTGAGCAGGTGAATGTCGACGCAACCGTGAAACAGTCGACTCCACATCAATTGCAGCAGTTTCTGCAGCGGCAGCTCATCCAGTTCGTGCTCTTCCGGCTGAGCAACCAGAATCACCAGCCGCGGCAGGTCGGAAAAATCTTTCAGACCCAGCTCGTCGGGGTGAGCCAGAGCGCGAACGTCGTTAAAGCGAGCGACCAGTACATCCGTGTGAGGAACTCTGGTCGACAGCCGTGCAAATCCGTGCAGTTCACGAATGATGCGCCGGACGACGCGTGCTTCCACCAGAAACGCATCGTTACGTGCCTTCCGGACGGCTCGGACGAGTTCAGAAATCTTCGTGGATGACGTTGCGGTGGACACGGATGGCTGCAGCTAAGCGATTGCGAACGGTGAACAGAACAGCGGTAGTCTAGCCCAGAAGTACAACTGCGAGAAACCAGTGATCGTGTCGCCGTGTTGGGCGGCGGTATCCGACCTCGCACGAACGATTGCTCAAAATCTGGCCAGACGCTGACGTGTCGCGTTCGCAGGGGCTGAGACGTGACGTCTGACAATTCGGGCCTGGCAGCCCCGGACACAGCGGCATCCTTCAGCGGGCGTGGTCGGAAGATCCGTGTACTGCGCAGTCCTTCAGGTGTTCGCGAACGTTTTCGGTCGTTGGTTTGGAAATCAGCCCCTGTTCTGTGATGATCGCCGAAATCAGCGACGCGGGAGTGACATCGAACGCGGGGTTGTACACGTCGACGCCAGCAGGCACTGTTTGTGTGCCGAATCCATCCGAAATTTCTTCTCGGGCGCGTTGTTCGATCGGAATGTGATCGCCGTGAGCCACGCTGAGGTCGAAGGTGCTGGACGGAGCGGCGACGTAGAATGGTATGTCGTGAGCCTTCGCCAGCAGGGCGACTCCGTAGGTGCCTATTTTATTGGCCGCGTCTCCGTTGGCCGCGATGCGGTCAGCACCGGTCACGACGGCCTGAATATGGCCTTCTTTCATCACCTGAGCGGCCATGTTGTCGCAGATCACCGTGACAGGAATTTCTCGCTGCTGCAGCTCCCAAGCCGTCAGACGTGCTCCCTGAAGTAGCGGCCGGGTTTCGTCTGCGTAGACGCGAAGCGATTTGCCTGCCGCAACGGCCGCAAAAATGACCGATAACGCTGTGCCATCACCGGCCGTCGCCAAAGCACCCGCGTTGCAGTGTGTCAGCACTCCCATGCCGGATTCGAGTAAATGATGGCCATGTTGTCCGATCGCGGTACACATTTCCCGATCTTCGGCGTCGATCTTTTTTGCCTCTGCAAACAAGCTTTCGTGAACTTCCGCTGAGGAGAGTGAGCGGTGTTCCAAAGCAACGGAACTCATCCGGTCCAGAGCCCAGAACAGGTTTACGGCCGTCGGACGACTGCTGGCCAGATACGCAACAACCTCGGCCAGCTTGGCATTGAAATCAGACCGTTCGTCGTCGCGGTGGTCCTTCAAGCCGACAACAACACCATATGCGGCCGCCACTCCGATTGCCGGAGCGCCACGGACCCGTAACACCTTGATCGCTTCCCAAACCCCCTCAACCGTCCAGCAGTCGATTTCCCGGAACTCTGTTGGTAACAGAGTCTGGTCGATCATTCGCAGCGATCCGTTGGCATCTCCAGTCCAATGTAATGTCTGGTAATTCATTTGATGTGTTCTAACAACCGGACTTTCGCATCTCAACAAAGCGGCGAATTGACTTCAGGAATGCGATGCATTGAATTGAGTCCCGCTGTCTCACCAGTCATACTCTTCGTTCATTTTCAATGTGGGACGGCACGCCAGCCGATTCGAGCCGCCCTCGACCGAAGCGTCTGGAAGTTGTCTGGCCGGGTTCCGTTCGTTTCCGCTTAGATACGCCACGACTGCTCGTTGTTTTAGAAAAAGACCTGAAAACAAAAGGATTAACCGAATAATGCTGTCGCATATGGTCTATTTCACTCTGAAGGATTCGTCAGAGGAAGCGTGTCAGAAACTTGTTGGTGCCTGCCAGAAGTTTCTGAAGCCGCACGACGGGATTCAGTTTTTCGCCGCTGGCCGACTGGCCCCGGAATTTGAACGCCCTGTTAATGTCCAGGATTTCCACGTGGCGTTACACGTTGTCTTCGACACAAAAGAATCTCACGATGTATATCAGGTGTCAGAGAAACATCTGGCATTTATTGAGCAGGGGAAGGATAACTGGGATCAGGTGCGCGTACTTGATGCGTACGTCGACTGACGACCAACGCTGCCGTCAGCGGTCAAGTCGCTGTGCGAACCGTTTCTTAATGCGTGGCCTTTCGGCGGCCCTGTCGTGACCGGGACCAATGACGTCACCTATGATCAGGAATCCAATACAGAAGGCTGAAGCCGGCACCAAACGGGTGACGCGGCTGGAATGGTTGCTGGCGGCAACGATTGGGCTTGGGCTTGCTTTGGGTGTCTGGCATGGGCTGGTGACCGGTGGAGGGCTGGTTGGTGGCGATACATATCCCTACTACCTGCCGCAGAAAATAGTGCTGGCCGAGAGCTTTGCGCGCGGTGAGATTCCTTTGTGGCACCACCTCACGGGCCTTGGTTATCCCTTGCACGCCGAAAGCCAGGCGGGCGTCTTCTATCCGACGAACCAAATCCTGTATCGTCTGTTTCCCGTAAATACGGCTTACAACGCCAGCATTATTATCCACTACTGGCTGGCTTTCGTCTTTGCGTGGCGTTTTGCCCGTTGTCAGCAGGTTTCAACGTGGCCTGCATTGCTGGCGGCGCTGGTTTATGTGTACGGTTGGTTCCCAGCCAGAATCTCGTTGGAGTGGGGCATCATCGGCGGTTTGTGGCTACCGCTCACGCTGTGGCTGACGGAGTTGCTGGTCGAATCTCCGTCTGCCAGGCGTTTCGCATGTTTGTCAGGCTGCCTGGGAATCCACTTACTGGCCGGCCATTTTGCGCTGGCTTTCATCAATCAGCTTGCGCTTCTGTTGTACGCTGCCCTGCGGATTATTCTGTCCCGCCGGAAATCCTCCTGTGCTGCAATACCTTCACGGCGTTT
The DNA here is from genome assembly GCA_029941865.1 of Fuerstiella sp. Classification (GTDB taxonomy): domain Bacteria; phylum Planctomycetota; class Planctomycetia; order Planctomycetales; family Planctomycetaceae; genus Fuerstiella. The sequence continues at coordinate 17,434 of JAPYTO010000042.1, forward strand.
TGTGTTGCTCCCAGGCGCAGTCGTTGTCGGACTCTTAGTCGCAGCCATTCAATTAGTTCCGTCGTACGAACTCAAAAGCGAAAGTCAGCGGGCTGCGACCGATGGTGAATTCGACCCGGCCTCCGGTCACATGCCGCCTTGCTATGTCACACAGTTGGCAGCATCATGGTGGTACTGGCATTCACCGGAGATTCTTAAGAGTGGGGTGATGCAGAATTCGCCCGGCGCCATCGACGCAGAAACCAACAAGGTGGAAGCTCATCTGTATTGGGGTCTGCTGCCGCTCCTGCTCGTGCTGGTGACGTTCAATGACTCGGTTCGCAAGAGAATTCCAGAGCAGGTTTTCTGGACGTGGCTGGCGCTGACAGCGGGCGGAATTATCTATGCCACTGGCTGGTTGATGCCGATCACGAATGGCCTTCCCGGTTTCAGCTTCTTCAAGGGGCCCGGACGCTATCTGATTATCAGCGCACTTGGTGGGGGTATTCTGACAGGATTGGCGGCGGATGCGTTGTTTCGGAAACCACGAGTACTGGCTATGGCCACGTTGCTGATTGGGTGTCTGACGTTGCCGGATCTCTTGATGTCGTCTCGCTACGTGGCCGACGCCGTGGTGGTGGCTGAACCGCCGCTGGCAAAAAGTGAAAGCAGTTGGGTCCGACAGCTGCTGGCCACTGAGACTCCGTCGTCCGTGCGACTACTTGCGCCGGGAGCAAACGTTGGCAATCTATTTGGAGTCAGCTGCATTCCACAGTATCTGGGGCTGGGCCCGTCTGTGTACTTCACTGATGAGCTGAATCCCGAATTGACGATTTACCCGACTGACACCACTGTGCAGCAACTGCGACGATTGGGAGTGACGCACATACTGTGGGACGGTCCGGACACAATCCCGTCTGAACGAATTCGTTTAAGGAAGCAGCTCCCGGACAGCCTGTTGACGGCGGTCTGGGGCACAGGAACCTGCAGTCTTTTTGAACTGGCGGATCGACCTGGACGGATCGTCTCGCTGCCGCAAACTGCCCTTGAGGGCAGCAGCATACTTGACACGACGCCGAACCGATTCGAATTCACAGTTGACCTGCGTGACGATGCCGAAGTGATTCTTCGGGATTTGATGTACCCTGGCTGGTCGGTGACCGTTGATGGAAAACACGCGGTCCCCGCCAATAATGACAGCGTTATGCGCAGTGTTGCGGTGTCCAGAGGGACACACACAATACAGTGGACGTTTAAACCAACGAGCTTTTACGTTGGCGCGACGATCAGCGTTGTGACCGTTTTGTGCATGGTCCTCGTTGTCGCACTGGAAATCCGGCGTTCCGTCCCGAAGCATTCCTCCATTTCCCCAGTACAGAACGTGACAGCATGAAAGCAGCCTTCATCGAGGCCACCGGACCGGCCACCAACATTCATATCGGATCGGTCGATATGCCAGAGGTTCAGCCGCAGCAGGTACTGGTTCGTACAGGTGCAGTGGCTGTGAATCCCATTGATACGTACATCCGCAGTGGCAACGTGAAGCTGGACCTGCCGTCCCGTTACATCGTCGGCTGCGATATTGCCGGCACGGTCGAGGCCGTTGGCGCCGATGTTTCAGGCATCTCTGTGGGCCAAAGGGTCTGGGGCAGTAATCAGGGGTTGTTCGGGCGACAGGGAACGTTCGCTGAATATGCGGCCATCGACCAATGCTGGTTGTATCCAACTCCGGAAGACATATGCGATGAAGACGTCGTGGCCGGAGCGTTGACCGGTATCACGGCGCATCTTGGACTGCACTTACACGGAGGGCTGCAGAGTGGCGAAGTTGTTTTCGTCAACGGAGGGACAGGTGGCGTTGGTTCTGCCGTCGTCCAGCTGGCCAAGGCCGCCGGAGCAACCGTGGTGACGACGGTTGGCAGCGAACAGAAGCGTCAGACGGCGCTGGAACTCGGGGCAGATCATGTCATCAATTACCGTGAAGAAGATGCTGCGGCCGCGATTTCGAAGTTCGTCGCGGAACGCCAGCCGATCAACCTGTGGTTCGAGACTCTGCGAACACCAAGCCCGGATGTCACGATCCCGCTGTTGGCGAAACGCGGCCGTTACCTGCTGATGGCGGGACGCGATGCGCGGCCGGAGTTCCCCGTCGGACCGTTTTACGTGAACGACCTGCGGGCAATCGGTTTCGCCATGTTCAATGCTTCCGCAGATGAGCAGCGTTTGGCCGCGAAAGCCCTGAATTCGCTCATGGCAGAGGGAAAACTCAAACCGCTCATTGGCAAACGCTTCTGCCTGGACGACGCGGCCGCCGCGCACCAGCTGCAGGAAGAAAACACATTGACCGGCGCGGGAACATTGACCGGTAAGATCGTCCTGACTCCGTAGAATGATCATTTGTGGAATTCGGCGCAGGAGTTCGGTCACTGAATTGAAGTTTCGAGACCTGCCAAATAGAGTCGTGGAAACTTTTTTGCCTGCAGTGGTTGTTTGCTGAATCGGCGTCGAACACCGGTGTCGTGGCACAGGACGAGACAGACGTCAGAACAAACACGTAACGTAAGATCAACACGAGAAGCAGGACTGAATACGCACAGCGTGTGCGGCCGTGAGATGCGGTCGTGACCTTTGGTGGACTGACGATCGATCGCCGCAAGATATGACGGAAACACTGCAACAACCGGAATTTACCGCTCCCTGGGAAGAGCGGCATTTGCTGGGTCTGGAACATCTTTCGCCCGATCAGATTACTCGGATTCTGGATCTCGCCGACAAATTCCAATCTGTTGCAGATGGTTCTTCTCAGAAGCTCAGCGTGCTCAACGGTACGGTGGTCGCCAACCTCTTCTTTGAGAACTCCACCCGAACCAAGACCAGCTTCAATATCGCTGCGCGTCGGCTGGGAGCCGACACGGTCGATTTTTCCGCCAGCGGCAGCAGTCTTTCGAAGGGTGAAACCTTCGTCGACACAGCTCTGACGATCGAAGCGATGGGCGTCGACCTTGTCGTGTGCCGTCATCGCACACCGGGAGCACCGCATTTACTGGCTCGGCACCTGCGTGCGGGAGTTCTGAACGCCGGCGACGGGACTCATGAGCATCCGACTCAGGCCTTGCTGGACATGCTGACCATTCGGCAGAAGCTGCGACGGATCAAGGGGCTGACCGTCGCGTTGGTCGGCGACATCCGGCACAGCCGAGTGGCCCGCTCAAATATTCATGGGCTGACAAAGCTGGGAGCGAAGGTCATCGTGTGCGGTCCGGCGACGCTGATTCCGCGCACGATTTCTCAAATGGGCGTTGAGATTGCTTACAGCCTCGACGAAATTCTGCCGCGCGTGGACTGCGTGAATCTACTGCGAGTTCAGTTCGAACGGCAGCGGGGTGCGTTCTTCCCGTCGATCCCGGAATACGCTCATCTGTTTGGTATGAACGGCGATCGCATTCGGCGTGCGAAGGACGGATTGCTGGTGCTGGCCCCCGGACCCATCAATCGTGGCGTGGAACTGACACCGGAAGTTGCCGACGGTCCACATTCCGTGATTCTTAATCAGGTTTCGAACGGACTGCTGATTCGCATGGCCTGCCTGTATCTACTGGCAAAGAAAGCTGGCAAGTTATGCGAACGCTGATCAGGAACGGAACCATCATCGACCCGGGCAATCGCATCGATTCACCGGGGTCGATCCTGATTGAGAACGGGAACATTGCCGGCGTGTACGTTTCTGATCCTCCACCAGAAGCGGACCGAATAATTGATGCGACGGGCTTGTTGGTGTGTCCCGGATTTATCGATCCGCACGTCGCTGTTCGCGAACCAGGTTTTGAAGAAGACGAGACCATTGCCAGTGTCACGGCGGCGGCTCTGGCTGGCGGCTTTACGAGTATCGCGGCCCTGCCTGATACGAATCCGGTGGTCGACAATCGTGGGTCTGCGGAGTTTGTGAAGCGGCAGGCAGAACGAGCGGCCAACTGCCGCGTGTTTCCGCTTGGTGCCGTCACGAAAGGCCATAAGGGCGAAGAACTGGCAGAGATCGGCCTGCTGGTGGAAGCTGATGCCGTTGCGTTTACAGATGCGAAGACGCCGATCGCTAATGCCGAGGTGATGCGACGTGCGTTGGAGTACACGGGCATGTTTGACCGGCCGGTGCTGCACCATTCGATGGTGCCGGAACTTTCCGATACCGGGGTTATGCACGAAGGCTTCGAATCCACACGTTTGGGGCTTGTTGGAATTCCGGCCGCCGCCAGTGACATTATGACCGGTCGCGACATCGCGCTGGCTGAACTGACGGGAGGCCGCGTACACATTATGTGTATCAGCACACGAGAAGCCGTCGAACGTGTCCGCCTGGCCCGATCCCGCGGTGTCAATGTCTCTGCGGATGTGACACCGCATCACCTGTTGTTCACAGATGAAGTGATGCAATCGTTCGACACGCTGTACAAATGCAATCCGCCACTACGGTCTCAGGAACACGTGGATGCGCTGATCGGTGCGCTGCACGACGGCACGATTTCGATCATCAGCGCGGATCACCAGCCTTTAGCAATTGAAAAGAAGGATGTTGAGCTCGACGTGGCCCCGTTTGGGATCTGTGGTCTGGAGACGTTGCTGACGATTTGTGTTGAGACGCTGATTACGCCGGGACATTTGACGTGGTCGCAGTTGGTGGCGTGCCTGACGGTCGGACCGGCGCAATTGCTGAGCCTGCCACACGGCACGCTGGGGGCGAATTCCGTTGCCGACGTCACCCTGGTCGATCCCACGGAGCAATGGACGGTCAATGCTGCGGCGTTTCGGTCGCTTAGTCGCAACACGCCCTTAGACGGTCGGCCCGCTACCGGCCGAGTCGTCGCCACCATGGTCGGCGGAGATATTCGCTTCTCGACGCGAGACCTGAGTTCTTCGTAAGCCGAGGAGGAGACGACGAGTACGAGACACGAGGACGGCGGCGGAAGCAAGCGGGGTGAAGTTACGTAGGCCAGAGGTTGATCCGGGTACCACGGGCAGCTTACGACGCTTTGATTCCGGTATCAGGTTGCTCCGTATCGACGTCGGTCCACTTCATGTTTGAACCCATTGGTTCGATCCGCAGGACGACCTTGCCATTCTGGAAGACGCGGACGGTCCCCGTCGATTCTGAGACGGCAATAGCAATGGCATCTGTGGCTTTCGAGATTTCCGCAGCCGCCCAGTGTCGCGAACCGAGGCCTTTCGAGACAAACACGTCGGCCGATGCTCGTAGGTGACGACCCGCAGCCTGAACAACTCCGTCAGCAGAAACAATAAAGGCACCGTCAATCTGGGATAATTCCTTGATGCTCTCACGCACTCGAGGACTGCGAATCAGGCATTCGGCCTTCGCATATCCACGAAATGGATCGTGAACCTGTTCCTGTGACAGTGACATGACCTTGCGATGCTGTCCAACGACAAACAGCGTTCCGACCGACTTGCCTTCGCGGCCTTCGCGGCCGATTTCGCAGGCCAGATCCACCACAATTCGCAGGGTCTCCAATGGAACCTGCGTTTCCAGTCGCTGCAGATCGCGAGACGTGAGCTTCGCCAGTTGCTCCGCCAGCTGAATGATGCTAATGGTGTCGCACGAATCCTTTTCGTAGGCGGAATAGAGGGCGACGACAACGTCTCCGGACTGCAGTAACTCGTCAGCAATCGCTTCCAGCAAAACCTGAGAAACCTGGGTGCTTCGCGTCTGCGGCTCGTGTTCGATCACTACGAGATCGATTTCGTCCTCTCGCACGGCCGCCTGTACATCGGCGTCGTCTGATGCGACCAACAGCGGCGTTCCTCGCAGCAGCTTTTTCACGGCGGCAAAGTCGAATACTCGGTCGGAAAGAAGTACAACGGCGCTGGCAGATTCCAGATCAGCAAGGCGTTTTGCTGACTTCAGGACATTCTGAAAGTGCTGGCTGAGCTTTTTCCGCTTCATCCAACGAGTGTAGGCGATGCCCACGGCGGGTCAACGGATGAAACGGGGCCGTTTTTTGACTTTCTGACAACGAAGCTCGCCGTGGCCGTACGATCCCTGTTGTTTCAGTGGCTCGAGCGATTACTGACCATACGTAATGGTGATGTTTGATCGAGCAGTCTCGATCGAAATGGTCGATGAGGCCGTGTTGTGCAGAAAGCGAACGGGTTCATCGCGTTCGCTGGAAAAGCTGACGAGCTCCTTCTCGGCGAGTGTTTCACCTGTCTGTCCATCGATGACAGTCACGATCAATGAGCGTCTGCTCTGAGAACCACCATACCGTTCGTTGTTCTGCAGCCCTCCGAGCTGACGTTGCAAACCCGAGTTTTCCAGATTCTTCCATGACCACGTGACCAGCAAATCTGTTGGGTCGCCGTGTAATTCCGCCAGCACGGACGGCACAGCAGTCCGGCTCCACAGAATCTGGCTGGACTCTCGGTCAATGCAGACAAGGGTGCCTGATTCCAGGCGAGTTTCGCCCAAACGAGTCGAGTTGAATAATTGACTGCGGGGACGGCCCCAGTCCTTTATCAGAACGAACAGACGGTTCTGACGTTCAAATGCTTTTAGTCCGTTGATTCGTTCAATTTCAAGATGATCCGTCAGCGAACAGCGAATGTCTGTGTGGCCTGTCTGAAGATCGATAACCACGACGTCAAATTCATCCGAAATTGTCACAGCTCGTCCATGTGGCAGGATCTGGGCCATTCCGGGTGCGCGGATGGCCACTGGGTCAGCCGACTCCATCAGATCACGGCCGGTCAGGAGGTCGACGAGAGCCAGACGCTGTTCTTTGTGAAACAGCACCATGCGTCCGGCCACGAGTGGCTTCTGGCCATCGGGAATATCGAGGCGTACTGCATCAAGACGTTTTCCGTCCTGAGTGCGAAACAGCTGGCAGCTTTTGAGATTCTCTCCGAGGACGCCGATTACTCGTTCGTCACCGACAAGTCGTTTCGCTCCACCCAACGCAGTTCTGTGAGCGATACTGGACAGCATCGTACGTTTCCACAGGAGGCGGCCAGTGAACGGGTGGAGACACATCAGCTCGTTGCCGGTCCCGACGATCACGAAGCCGGGACCGGTGGGGCCGAGCTCAATTACCGAGCGGTCGGTCTGGTCGCGTTCGAGTCGTTTCCACCACAACAACGACGGTCCATCGTCGGCCAACAACGACAACATGCCCACGTGTCGAGCGTCGCTGAGCGGAACGACGCCGGGCGACTGAAACTCATTTGAAGGGACGACGATGGCTGCCGTTGCGGGAAGGCGAATCGGGGCGGAGATCGTGCCGATGTCCATATTGACTGAGACGACACCCTGAGAGGTTCTGAACAGACGATCGGAAAACCACTCCGGCGTCTCCACCGTTCCTTTTTCCAGCGACAACAGACTCACCAGACGACTTCCTGAACTCAGTGACAACGATTCTTCGATCTTGATTTCCGTGGGGCGGTGTGCTGCTCCGTCACCACCGGAATTCCGTTCACGTTCGTTGGGGGGACCAGCCAGTGTCCTGACAGCGCGTACTGAACGCAGCCTCTTCTCAAGCAGTTGTTGATCGACGGTCGTCGCAGTGTTGGCGGCCGACAGCAGAAACAAATATGCGGCCGTCGGATAGTGACTGTCAACCAGACGTTCGGCGAATGCGATCTGGCGCGTGACGTCTCCGAGTTGTTGAGGATAAAGAATCGCGTGTTCAATCGTGGTTAACGACAATCGTGGTTCGTCATCAGGCGAAAACGGAGCGACCGCCGGCGCACTGTCGGCAGAAAGCCCTGTCCACGCGGCAACGTCCGCCCTGACCTGCCAGTCGGGGAGAAGCGGGAGCAGTGGCTGTCGAGACGAATTCTCTTTCAGCGAGGGCTCATGAGCAGATCCCAGCAGGAAGCGACGAATCTGCTGCTCTTCGGACAGAGGAAGACCATCAAGAATCTGAGCGGCAGCAGGAATGGATTTGCTGTCTGTTGAGAGCTGAAAACGGTCCTCGGCGAGCAGTAGCAAAAGTGATTCCGCCAGCAGCTCAGCGGCTTCCGCACCAACCGCCTTGTCACTGAGCAGACGCTGCAGATTTGTGACGCCTCTTTCAAGGTCTGCAGAGAGCAACTGTGTTTGAGCGGTCATCAGTCGTTCGCGACCGGTCGGCGTCTGGTGCTGCGTCGCTCGTTTCCGGACCGACTGCACCGTGGGAAGAACAATGATGGACAGCGGAGTGGCAGCGCAGACGATGTCGTCGTCGGCCACCAGCGTACCCACCGCAGCACCCGACAGACCCACAAATACGGCCTGCGACACGCTGTTGGGCATGCCGGTCTGCACGTCGATCTGCGCGACAGTGGCGTTTCGCAGGGGAATCAGGCAGTGTGTAGCATTGCACGTGCCTCGGCCGGTTTGTTCCTGAATGGGCGTGCTCCAGAATTGCGTGCCGTCGCTCATGCTGAGTGCTCGAGCATGACGGTCTCCAACCAGGACAACGCGGTCCGCTAAAACGGCGACTGCGTAGCGGTCGCGGCTGCCTTCCATGCGGCCAGCCTCTGTCACGTCACGACTGACCTGCCACAGGATGCTGCCGGAATCCGTGTCTATGCAGTGGACCATCGTGCTGTGGTCAGACGCCCAGATCATCTTGTGGTCACGAAACAATGGTGGGAAACCAGCCGATGACTGTGACGACCTGCGTGACAGATAACCTGTTCCGAATGAATACGGAGAATCGTCAGTGTCGCGAACATTGGTGGCCCACTTAAGCTGTCCATCAATGACCCGCGTGCCGATCACAATGCCACTATTGACCGCGCAGATCAGAGTGTCGCCCTGAATGCCGCAAAGTGAGACGCCGCTTGATTCCTGGAACGGTGTGATAAAACGGCTGCGACGAATTGCTAGGGGCACGTTTTCATACGTCAATGGTCTTTGCCAGATCGTACGACCCGTCGCCTGGGTCAGGCAACTGAGCCAGACTATTTCGTCGTCGGTGGACAGGACAAACAGCATTCGGTCGTAAACAAGCGGAGTCCCCAGAAAACGTCGCCCACGGAAATCGGATCCCCGATCCATTGCCCGGGTGTCCGTAGCGTCGCTTTCCGATTCGCGGGCGCTGACACGTGGCGTTTTTTTTCCGGCCTGATGGCTTTGCCTGCCGGCATGAAAACGGTAGCCAAAGTCCGGACCGCCAACCGTCCATGACACGTGTGGCTCAGGTTTCATTTGAACGGCAACGAGTCGTGTTCCATCACGTCCGTTGTCCACTGGCATGGGGCCATCGGGAATCAGGCCACCGCGTGCGGACAGATCTCTTCGCAGGCCGGACCGGTTGCCGAGGTCGTGGAAGTGATCGATGAAGAAGAGGAAGTCGTCGTTGACCGCCATGCTGCCCAATTCCTCGCGGCTTAACAGGTCGGCGACTGTTCCGTTTTGCGATAAAGAGAATTCATCAGCGTCCTGCAGACGCACATCATCGGGGACGGTGTCTGTCGGAAGAAACCAGTCGATATCTCCGGTGTCACGTTTGAAGGACACGATTCGAAACGGTGTACGCAGGATGACTGCGTCCGCTGTGATGATCGGACTCCATGTATTTGCAGACAGTTCACTGCGATGTTCAGGCTGCAGCAGTGCGGAAAGTGTTGCGGCAGCCTGTGGATTCGCCCAGACCGGCTCCTGCCAGTTCCAGAGAGGTTCGGGCCACGGAAGCGTCAGTCCGTGAGGAACGTCGGCCTGTCCGACAGCTGAGACGGTTTTCAATCGCGAGGCCGGATCGACCGCGTGGCTATCGAACTGGTGCCTGAAATGCCGCAGCAAATCTTCCGTCGGAAAACTGACCGCAGTCGGGGCGTGAAACTCCATTTCGCTGACAAGGGACCTGGCCAGTTGTTTCTGGCCTCGACTAAGCGCCAGTGTGGCTTGCAATGCCAGGGCTTCGATTCCTGAACGCGTGAACGGAAATCGCTGAGACACGCCCGGAAATTTTTCCATGTCTCTGCGGTTGGTTGCCTCGCGAAGAGCCTGAGCGGCCAGGGCTTCGGTTGCCTGCGTCCATGCGACGCGTGTCGAATAATCAGCGTTCTGCAGCAATTTCAGGGCAGACCGGTACGTACTGTGCGAAGGCTTTCCCGTATAGATCGGCGTGAATGCGTCGTGAGGCTGGGCGAATATCTGCAGCAGGGCCACAAAAGCGGCATCGCTGTCGCCGTTGTGCAGATTGCGTTCTGCCTTCGACAGCAGTCGTGCTTCTTCAGCAGACTGAAGAAGATTCTGCTGAAGAAAATTGGTCGGTCCGTGAACACTGCCGGTGTCCTGTTCCTTGCGAGCGTCAGCCGACGCGTCACAGGCTGATAGAATCAACACACTGCAACACAACAAATATGTCCGCACATGGCGGACATGTCTGCAAAGGCGGATCACTGGTTGAAACCGAACAGCGCGGGGCATTTGGTCTCCATGAATGTGGGCAACGGACCGTTCAAGCTGCCTTCGTCAGCAAATATGTCCGCCGGGCTTACTGTCCGGCGAAATTCGATGTTCGACGGACAGGGATCACAGTCGTCCGTTCTGAATTGCACATTTCTGACACAGGCTCAGGTTTATTCGAACAGGTCATCATACTCCAGCAGATCATCTTCTGTCACGAACTCATGTTGTTGTTCTCTCAGGACTCGTAAAGCCTCGTCAACGTTATCCACGTAAATCGCGACAGCACCGCGGCGATTACGTCGATACATCAGCGGATACACGTAATGTACGTTCAGCTCTGCGCGCATCAGACTGGCACATATGCTCGTATGCGGTTGATCCACATCAGGCAGCATCACTCCGATTACCTCACACTCACAGAACGGCAGGCCCGACAGTTCCAGCAATTCTCGAGTGCGTTCGTAGCTGTTGGTAATCAGCCGAGCAATGGCACTGTCTGCTGAATCCACCATCGACAACGCCATGATTCGCAGATCGTCGCGTTCCACTTTACGCAACAGCTCATGGAGGGAACCGACTTTGTTTTCAAGGAAGACCACAAACTGTTGCAGACATGGCCAGTCCCGACCGCGGGACGTCATTGAATCGACCGGACTGTCTTCGCCGTATCCAGCACTCATCAGATCGTCGCTCCTCCAGGAAACAGTGTCCAGAAAACTACCGGCAGGTCGGACAGCAGCGCCCGTTCCCGTTGTGGGTGTGTGTATTTGTTCCGCGAATTCTCACTCTTCGATACGGCGCACGTTACGCAGCGTCGCGGAAGGAGTCACGTCCTCCAATGATGGAGCTTGCGTCGAACCTTTTTCCAAAATAGCTTTCAATGGCTTTCGAATCAGTCAACACGGTTTCGGCGCTGCCCGACACAAGCACTCGCCCGTCGCAGATAATGTAGCTGCGATCCGTAATTGTCAGTGTCTCTCGTTCACGGTGGTCGGTCAGCAGAATCGATATCCCTTTGTCCTTGAGCCCCTGAATAATGTCCTGGATGCTGTGGATCGTGACGGGGTCGATTCCGGTGAAGGGTTCATCCAGCAGCAGAATCTGGGGATCACTGGCCAGTGCGCGGGCGATCTCCAGGCGGCGACGTTCGCCACCGGACAGCGATCCGGAACGCTGTTGACGCTTATCCAGCAGTCCGAATTCTCCCAGCAACTGATCAATACGTGCTTTGGAAACTTTCCGTTCCACGCCGCGAAATTCCAGAATTGCGAGAATGTTTTCTTCGACGGATAACCTGGCAAAGATACTGGCATCCTGAGGCAGATATCCAAGGCCGTGCTGAGCACGTTGGTACATCGGCCACTCGGTAACGTCTTTACCTCGCAGGAATACACGGCCTTTTGTTGGCCTCGTAAGTCCGCAGGCCATACGAAATGTCGTACTTTTTCCGGCACCGTTGGGGCCCAGAAGTCCGACAATTTCGCCTTCACCGACGCTGAAGTCGATACCGTCAACGGCCCGTTTTCCCGGGAAGTCCTTTACGAGTCCTTCGCATTTCAGCAATGCCATCACAGAGTCCCTTCTGCTGCACTGTTATCACCAGGATAACGCTTTTCAGCGAATCTTCTTCATTCGGTGAAGGTTTGGATAAAACGGTACTCGAACCGAAGGATACCCTCCTGGATCCGCGCTGTCACGACCGGAATGATATCGCACTGCAATGCCTTTTCCATCGTTCAGGAATGGTACTCCGTGCGGCCAGAAGATGAACAGAGCCTTTCCAATCAAATCCTGTTCGCGGACGGCATATCGATGACTGAAGATGCCGTTCATGGGGCGTGACTGAAAGTCAAACAGCCGACTGTCCTTGCTCATCGACGAATTGTCGCCGAACATCAGGTATTCGCCATCGCCCAGTTTGTACTCTCCGTATTGACGGTACTTTGCAAGTTGCGTCTGTGACTGCTCATCATACTTCCCGGCCCATCCCTCTGGGTTCGTCAGTTGCGGCTGCAAATCGCCTGGCAGCGGAACCTCGTCGTGCTGGACGCTGGAATAGGCCGGATCCGCGCTTACACCCTCTTCCTGGTCAAAGGCGATGATGTCGTTTCGGTAGTAGATGTCTCGCTGCAGCAGCAATCCGGATATTGTTGCCTTTGCATTCCGCAGGGCAATGCCGCATGGAGCAAGATCCCGCTGAGTTGGCTGAGGCACGTCTGAGCTGTCGAGCATTGTTGACGCATCAAATCGGACAAGGTCTCCGTCGACCCACAGGCACAACCGGTCGTCGACGTTGGCGAAACAAACTTCCCAGGAACCCACACTGACAAGGTCTGTTTCTCCCGTTGCGATCGTTACTCGTATATCGCGACTGGCCGAATCCAGCGACTGCAGCGTGGCAGTGCCGGAATTCATGTTGATGACGCATTGAAACGTGTCCGGTCCCTCGATAAGTTCAAAAATGATTTCGGCACCATCGACGGCTTCAGAAACATCTACTGTTGTGTTCAGCGTCAGGTCTCCAACCCAATACACGCTGTCAGCACGTCCCCGGGGACGATATGCGTTAAATGTGCAGAAGTCAGAGATCAGACTTGCCTCGGGGACCGGCAAGTCAGGGTAAACGTACGTCGGATTCGTGGTTTCATCAACTCTTGTAACGACCTCGCTTTTCGCACTCGTGACTGTCCTTTCCCCTCCTTTCCCGTTGGTGTAACTTACATCAACGCTGATCAATGTGCCGACATCAGCATTGGCGAGTGTGTAGGTGCTGTCGGTGGCTTCGTCGATGGGCGAATTGCCTCGAAACCACTGATAGCTGAATTCACCCAGACCGTCAGGATCACTGAGGAAACGGGTTTCGGCAGTGACGACCTGAGCTTCAATGGCAGGCCCCGTAACAATGGTGCCAACAGGCCACGTTGATTCCCGTGGCAGAAAGTGTCGATACCTGAGCCACTGCAGGTCGTCGCCGGCGTCGCATTGATACGTGCGATTATTTCGATCTGGTTGCCAATCGTTTTGGACCGGGAACCACCCGCCAACACTGCCGAGAGTCTTCGCTGCCACTGACGGTTCCCAGCGCTCCGGCCAGCCCAGTTCAATCAATGGTCTGGCCGGATGTCGGTCGTCATAAACAGTCAGCTGAATATCCTTCTGAACGAACGGGTCCGCCTTGCGTTGGATTTTCCAGTAATCGCTGCCGTCTGCCTTCGCCCAAATATCACCTTTGCGAATCCTGATTGTTTCGTGCGGCAATCCGACCAGTCGTTTGATGTAGTTGACGTGTGCCTGTTCGGGGTTCTTAAACACCACAACGTCGAAACGCTGGTAGTCCGAAAACTGCTTATTGACCAGAATTCGATCACCATTGAAGACGGCAGCGTCGCGAGCATTATTCTCTTTGCCACAGTTCCCGCAATAAACATGCTGGATGCGATCTTTCAGTTGGCCGGTCTCCTGGTCGATTTCTGAACTCGCCCCAAGTGCGAATTCGAAGCCGCAGCCGTCGCATTTGATTTCCTTATGCCGACCGTACAGCGTTGGAGCCATCGATCCGGTAGGAATCACGTAGGCTTCGGCTTGAAAGGTCTTGAAAAGGAAGGCCAGAACGAACGCGATTGCGATGGATTCCACCGTCTCGCGCATTCCGTCTCCCTGCTGTTTTCTCTTTTTCGCCTTCTTGCCGTCCGGATCCTTTTCCGACGGTGACTTCGGCTTCGCTTTAGCAGACATCTTCGATCCAGTAGTCAGTTTCGACTTGCAAGGTTTGGTCAGGGAGTGTGAGTGGAAGGGACCGCCGCGTCTCAGCGGTTCGTTGCCAGAGACGAAATCTTTGACCGCGTCTGTGACGATCGACCTCTCCAGGAGACCAGGTGTCTTGAAGAGTCAGGGGCCCAGGTCCATCACCAAACGACGAGAGCAGTTTACTTCGACTCTCGCTGTGGTCTGAATCGTGGACATCCTGTTTTTCAGGCCGGAATTCGTTCTGCACGGCCACGAATCAGCGTCATTCGCTTTATTCAAGCTGCAGTCAGCGGAAGGCAGGTGTGAGTCCAGACCCCGGAAAAGTCAGTGAATGTATCGAATTCGATCGAAATCCGGTATCCGAATCGGCAATTCATAGCCACCAAGCATCAGTTTGCCCGGCCGGGACGGCAAATGCACGACGAATGGCTTACCGAGCAGAAGTTTATGAGGGACGCATGGGGCTCCCCAGCTGCGACTGTCGGAGGATACCGGACTGTTGTCACCGTGGACAAAATACGCGTCCTGCTCCACGAGATAAGGAGAATCGACGCCATTTTTTCTGCGTCCCGGAGTGTAATAAACGTCGCGATACAGCCGGAGCGACTCCAGTTTCACGGAACCACCACCAGCGCCCAGACCCCATCGCTGCTGTTGCGTCACGATTAACGATATCGCTTTGGCTGCGGCTTTGGCATCGACGGACGCTGGCTGATTATTCGTCAGATTGCGGGGCAATGCAAAATCCAGTTCCGCAAACAACAGCTCGTCATTTACGGCCAGCAATACTCGGTGATCGAAATTTGACGCCTCGATCTTCAATTGCACGCCATCAGCACCGGTGTCATTGACGGCAAACGTACCAGTTCGGATCGGTTCGCTGCTATTCTCCGAATACAGCGCAGCTTCTCCGCTGAGCGGATGCAGTTCCAGTCGAACGACCTCATGCTGAACAGGCACGCGCACATTGATGACGGCCGGTGGTTCGCTCCATGTGAATCTGGCCAGAAGTGCCAGGTCTTCAACCGAATACTCGGGCGACGGCACCGAACAGTTGTAACCGTAGCGATCAGTCACAGGGGCCATGTGAGACAAGGCTCCCAGACGATAGACAGCCCGCCGGAATTCTTCTGTTTCTGCCCAGGAAACCAGATCCCGCTGCATTTGGTAGGGCATGACGCCTTGCAGTCTCAGTACCTCGTTGGCCTGGTCATACTCCAGCTTCGTCAGCCAGGTGATGGGCCGACGCTGTAATTCCGCCAGGCACGTCTGCCAGTCAGACAGCCCTGCACTGAGCGGAAGCGAAACTTCGCAGTAGTGAACGCCTCCTGACCAGCGCCAGTTCCGCAGGTGCAGCCAGTCGACGCGATCCTCTGTAGCGCCGGCTTCGATGTCTGCATTACATACGAGCCTGCCGTTTTCTGAAGTCCAGTTGCCATCGATACTCCATGGCATCTGCCACTCGTCAGATTCCGCCAGATGTGCAAGGTCGAAAACCTCAATACGCATGTCTTTTACCGTCGCGAAGTCTTTTCGAGCGATCACTCCTTCAACATATAGATCACCATTGACAACCTGCACTGTCTCGCCGGGAAGGCCGACGACGCGTTTCACGTAGGCTTCCCCGGGATTTGCCGGGTTTCGAAAGACCACGGTCTCCCAGCGCCGGGGTCGACGAAAATCGAAGACGTCTTTATGGACCAACAACTGGTCTCCGTGATTCACCGGAACACCGGTCACATCGATGTGAGACTGACCGCAGTTGGGGCACGTGGCATGGCCGGCCGTAAGAACAGCCTCAGAAAGATCGGTGGCGTCCGCTGACTCGTCAAACCGGACGCCAAATGCGAATGAGTAGTCACACGTCGGGCATTCGATTCTCTTATGGAAGCCGAGCAACCCGGGGGCCATCGAGCCGGTGGAAATCAGATAACCTTCCAGGATAAACCCGCGCAGCAGAATGACAGCGATCACGAATGAAACCGCGAGTTCCACCAGGTTTCGCGTCCACTGAGACTCAGGTTGTCGGCCGAATCCTGAATTCATCCTGGCAAGACAAGAACGTGGGAAAAGAAAAAACTCCGAAGCAGCAAGGCTTCGGAGTTTATCGTGTTATTGGTTTTGACGCACGAGTGACTATGTGTCGCCGTTGTCAGTGGACTCTTCTGAAGAACCGATGGCGACTGGTTCCCCTTCCGGCTCACTGTTGGGCTCTTCCTCGTATTCACTGATGAAGTTGAGCTGTTTCTGGTCGCCCACTTCTTTCATCTCAACTCGAATCACGTTCTTGCCTTCGAACGTGCCTCTGAGCAGTTCTTCTGAGAGTGGGTCTTCGATGAATCGTTCCACACTGCGTCGCAGCGGTCGAGCACCATAATCCAGGCCGTCGTCGACCTCACCCTTGTCGATGATGAAGCGACGAGCATCGTCGGACAGGATCATCTTCAGGCCCTTGTCCTGTAGACGACCGTAAACCTTGTCCAATTCGATGTCAACGATTTCCATCAATTCGTTTCGCGTCAGCTTGCGGAAGACGACAACTTCGTCCAGTCGACCCAGGAATTCCGGCTTGAACTGCTTTTGCAGTTCGTGCATGAGGTTCGTCTTCATCTCCTCATAAGAACGAGTATCGTCGGCGTCGCGCAGTGTGTGCAGTCCCATACTGCCACCATGTGCCATTTTACTTGCACCGGCATTCGTGGTCATGATCAGAACCACGTTTTTGAAGTCGACCGTACGGCCGAAGCTGTCGGTCAGATGACCTTCTTCCATGATCTGCAGCAACATATTAAAAACGTCCGGGTGTGCCTTTTCGATTTCGTCCAGCAGGACGACGGCATACGGACGACGCCGAATTTTCTCGGTCAATTGACCGCCTTCTTCGTACCCCACGTATCCCGGAGGCGCACCAACCAGTCGACTGACGTTGTGCTTTTCCATGTACTCTGACATGTCCAGCTGAATCAACGAGTCCTCCTCACCGAACATGAATTCTGCCAGCGTCTTGGCCAGCAGAGTTTTGCCGACGCCGGTTGGTCCGGAAAACAGAAACGCACCGGTGGGACGCTTTGGATCTTTCAGGCCACTGCGACTTCGACGCACGGCTTTGCAGATCTGCGTAATCGCTTCGTGCTGACTGATGACTTTCTTGTGCAGTTCGTCCTCCATCTGCAGCAAGCGAACGGTGTCTTCACTGGACAGACGAGTCAGCGGGATACCTGTGATTTTGGCAACAACCTCTGCCACAACTTCCGCATCCACGACACCGTCTGTCTGCTTGGACTTCTCACGCCACTCGTCCGTCAGTTGATCCTTCTTGCGTCGCAGCTTGTCGGCCTGGTCACGCAGAGAAGCGGCTTTCTCGAACTGCTGTTCTGCAACGGCGTCTTCCTTTGCCTGATTCAGACGTTGGATTTCGTCTTCAATTTCCTTCAGGTCCGGCGGACGTACCATCGACTTCAGTCGTACCCGGGCACCTGCTTCGTCCATCACATCGATTGCTTTGTCCGGCAGACATCGCGACGAGATATACCGACAGGACATTTCCACGGCAGTCTCCAACGCATCGTCAGTGATCTGGACGCGATGATGTTCTTCGTAACGTTCGCGAAGACCTTTCAGGATCTCCACGGCTTGATCAGGTGTTGGGGGATTTACCATGACTGTCTGGAACCTGCGTTCCAGAGCACTGTCTTT
>JAPYTO010000043.1:0-28159 GCA_029941865.1 Fuerstiella sp.
TGATCAGCGGTGCTCAGTTTTCGATGGGAGTGGAGGCATTCGTGCGAGGTTGGCAAATGCGTCTTCACTACCTTGTCTGTACGGTCGCTGTCATGGCGTTGGGGCTTGCATCGCGACGGTATAGCAAGGACGTGCCTGTTTTCGTTGCCGAGTACGCAGGTGACACGCTATGGGCATTGATGGTGTTTTTTGGCGTCAGTACCGTAGCGCCTTTCGCTCGGATATCCCAGCGGGCAAGGGTTGCGATTGCTTTTTCGTTCACCGTTGAGATCAGTCAACTCTACCACTCGCCGTGGCTCGAAGCGGTGCGGCGTACGGCGATCGGAGGACTTGTGCCTGGCTTCGGATTCGTATGGACGGACCTTGTCTGCTATGCCGCCGGTGTCTCGATCGGCGCAATGATTGACTATCCTGCATATTCCAAAGTACACGATGACGCCCGAAACGGAAGCACTGGGGCGGCGTATGCCACGATCGGGCATCCAACGAGCGATGGCAGGGACTGGCGACAAAGCCTGTCTGTCGATCGAATCCCGAACACGAGGAAAGTCATTCCGCGTGTTTCATACTGCCCGATCAATTGACGTAGACTTTTTTCCGGTTGTCGCCACTGGATTTCACTTTTTCCCGAATCGCGCGTTTTGCCTCGACCAGTCGTTTCGGCCAGACGAACTTTGGAGATTTCGAAGGATCGTAGCCCGCCAGGTGACCGTGCAAACGCGTGGTCGGCTTTGTGTAGACCAGTTTGGTGTCGCCGAAGACTTCCTGGCATATCGCAGCCAATCCGGGATCGTATTCCTTAAGTTCTTTGCGGGTGTCCACGTGGTTGTGGTCGTGGTCGGGCTGGCGATTATTATCGAACCAGGATTGCACGCCCTCGGCGAAATACTCGGCGTGATTCACCGAGGCGTACTTACCTTTCCACAAACCCTCATTCATCGCCTTGTCGTACGTCGCCTCAAGACGAATGTCGAAGGTCTTATCGACATTGACCATGCCTCGCAGATGGATGTTGTGCGCAAATTCGTGAATCAGAATGTTCTCCGTCGAATAGGGATCGCCCTCGAACGCGAGAACGTTTTCCTCGGCGCAGGAGCACACAGGCTCGTCTTTCGACCCGCCCAGTCCGCGGGCTCGGGCGTCCCAGTAGTCCTTCGGTCGCAACTTCGAATGTTCAGGCACATCGCTCGTGAATTCGTCGTGCGCCATGACGATCATGCGCGAACCGCTGGTGATCATCGCCTGCTTCACGTCGGGTCGTTTAGCCAGCATCATGTTGATCAGATAGGCGGCCTCTTTGAGCGCGTAGTCGTCAACCTTGTCGGAGCTGACGACCGGGTAGCCGTTGGCGCTCACGTATTTCCCGTAGAAGGGTGATAACTTCATCTCCGCCGGCGGCGCGGTGACTGCAAAGGATTGAGAATGGTCGATGCGGTCGTCACCTGTCGTGAGGGACGGAACGAGCGCCAGCAGTACAACGAGCCCGACCGGTTGGAGTAAATAATTCATGCCTCGTATCCTACGCGAATCGAAAGGCAGTTTTCAAACGCGACAACGTAAATTGCCAGCGTACGACAGCAGGCTGATAATTTGCTGATGGTGAACACCTGTTTCCTCTGCCCAGGTGCGGCAGGGAGCTGAAGCGCGAAGCCATCTTCCGGCACTTTCCAGGTCTCTTCAATACTGCAGTGCCGCGTGGGCATGATCCGGATTTCCGTATTTGGCCGGTTATCGTTGTGCGAAGGGATCGATGGAATCCAAACCCCATGTATCGTCCGACGTGCGGACGTTAATTGGCATGTGGCAAAATGAATACACCGCCACGATACCGTCTTTCAGTAGATGCTGGAAAGGCCGTCCCAAAGCCTGCATGCGTTCCTATAGTTGCTCTCACCCCTATGTGGGTCCATAATGGTCTCACTGGCAACTCGCTGTAAACCGCCCCGTAGACACCACTGACAACGGGCAGATGTTCCACTATTTCGTCCACACGCTGCTGCGCGCCCGCGACTGGCAGCATCGGGCACAGTTCGATGAGGTCTGTCAGTGGTGCGGGACGGCGGGCGAGGCGTTTGTGCGTTGTTCGGCATGGGCGGAGCTGGGAAGACTGCAATTGCCGATTAAGCCGCGAAAGCATTTTCGAGCACTTATCGCTGAGTCGAAGACCTGCGAGGATCTTGACTCTATCGAGGATTTGATCGCAACGCTATCAGATTGGGCTGAGTCGGAATTCGAACGATTGAACCGGGTATCGAATGGAAGCGACACGGTAATCAGGTCTCTCATAGATGAGCACTCGCAGAAAGAAATTTCAATGTCATTTGACGTATTCCTAAGTCACAACAGCGATGACAAACCAGACGTACAGCGGCTTGGCGAAGCACTCCGGAAACGCAACGTGACAGTTTGGCTCGACGAGTGGGAATTGCGCCCGGGATTACCCTGGCAGGACGCACTTGAGAATATCATTTCAAATTGCAAATCGGCGGTGGTCTGTGTTGGAAGTGACGGCATCGGGCCATGGGAGGACCCGGAAATGAAGGCACTCCTGCGAAGATTTGTCGCCGAAAGAAAGACAGGCAATGTCCTTCCAATCATCCCCGTTCTTCTACCAGGTGCGCCAGATGATGTGCAGTTGCCGCTTTTTCTCGCAGAGTTTACGTGGGTGGATCTTCGCGACGGACTGAAGAGAGACGGTCTTGATCGGTTGGAGTGGGGCATCACTGATGTAAAGCCAAACCCCTCATAGACCCGTCACAACAAGCTATGCCAAAGCGTGGCGGGTCTGAATCATTGGCGAACGTTGGACAAAGCCGACTCGTGATGGATCTGGAAAGAGCCATCGGAAAAGATCTCAGTATCGCTGAGAAATTCATTGGCTCTTGCCGATCGGCGACAGGTCTTGCTCTCAGCTCGGAATATGATGCCGACCAATTGATTGACGGCCTCCGAGATGCCCAGAAGCACTTCGATGCGGCAGAGAAGAATCACGCGGATTTCCATGCCACCAGTCTTGCGGCACGACGGCACGCTGCAGGGATAACAGCGGCAATGCTCTGTCGGTTCTTCAAGTGAGGAACATCACTTCACCGTCTCATCGTGAACGTCCTGATAAATATTCTGGACGGCGACGATAATGCGCCTTCGCCAGACACCAACGGAACTTACGAACTGGTTCTTTATCGCGAATCGCTCCAAAGTGCAGAGGCTGTCATCCACGTTCTGCAGAATCCCGAGACTGCATAGAACGAGTGAAGTGGGGTGGTTTTAGTTTGGGAATTGTTGGATCACCGAACTCTGCCGGGACTGGCTGGCTGCAGTCATGAAGGAAGGATTGGACTTCCTTTGAAAGATGCTTTATCTCCTGCTCATGTCCCGCAATGAAGCGATTGATCCATGACTGCTTGACGCTCAATGTTCGCCATGGGTGTCGAAGACCGTCCTGAAAATCCTCAAAAGTCATCTGTTTGGGGACGACAGCAGTGTTGGCATATCCAAGTACATCACGAATTCCGGATGACTGTGATTTCCGATCTGATTCCTCAAAATATGCGACGTACCACTGAAAGAGAGTGTGGGCAACACTCATTGTAGACTCCGTCCAGGTGATAATGTGCTGTAGCCTTTTGCGGATGTTCGAACGTAGGGCCTGAATTGTCAAGTTGTACGTGGTTGGTGTCACGGCGACACGGAAATTTCATTGGAGCAGATCGGGGGTTCTCTCGATTCCACGCAACTTGTTGACCTCCAACGACCAGCCGCCAATATCGTCCTGGCCCAATCTGCGTGCCCTGAACTTCTGAGTTACCCGGTAGAACGCGAAGTCGTCGCCCGGACCTGGCTGGAAACGTATATTGATATCCCACGACTCGCATTGATCGGGGCGTTGCTGAGTGGTCCGAACTTTGGATTTTCTGCTGGCTCGGCGTTCAGTACGCTATTCCGGATCCTGATACAGCTTTTCCAGAAGACGTGCGGCCAGAGCCGTCCAGCCGGTTTGGTGACTGGCCCCCAGACCTTTGCCGGATTCTCCGTGGAAGTATTCGTAAAACAGAATCAGGTCTTTCCAGTGAGGGTCTGTCTGAAATCGTTTGTCGTCGCCATGACAGGGGCGACGACCATCCTTATCACGCAGGAATAACTTCACCTGACGGCGCATAAGTTCTCGCGCGACATCGCGGAGGTTCATCAGGTTGCCGGAACCTGTCGGGCATTCCACTTTGAACGAGTCACCGTAGAACCGGTGGTAGCGTTCCAGAGCTTCCACCAGCAGGTAGTTCAGGGGAAACCAGATCGGCCCACGCCAATTGGAATTCCCGCCGAACATCCACGAATCCGATTCACCGGGCAGATAGGAAACACTATGTTCCTGCCCCCCCGCGTGCAGCACAAACGGTTCTTTTTCATGGACCTTCGACAACGAGCGAATACCGTACGGAGACAGAAATTCTTCTTCGTCCAGCACGTACGCCAGTATTCGCTGCAGGCGTTCTTTTGACGGGATTGCCAGCAGCCGGGAACCACCGGGTGCATCGCTCTCGTCGCAGTCTCGTTCCATGTAGGTCACGTGTTTCAACTGATCGGCGCGATGCTTGACGAACCAGTTAACTCGTTTGCGAAACCCCGGCAATCGTTCCAGTATGCTGTCGTCGATCATTGTGACCGTGAACAATGGAATGATGCCGACCATCGAGCGGACTTTCAGCGGAATCGCATTGCCATTTTCGTAAAGGTGGTCGTAGTAAAACCCGTCTTCTTCGTTCCAGAGTCCGTTCGTACCCACCGAATTCATCGCGTCGGCGATTTCTACGTAGTGTTCAAAAAACTTGCTGGCCATATCTGCGTAAGCAGGATTTTCGGCCGCCAGCTCCAGAGCAATCGTCAGCATCGTGGCACAGAAAAATCCCATCCAGGCGCTGCCATCCGCCTGATGCAGGTGTCCGCCGGTGGGCAACGGTTTTGAGCGGTCGAAAACACCGATGTTGTCCAGACCAAGGAAGCCTCCCGAGAACACGTGCTTGCCGAGAACATCCTTACGGTTCACCCACCACGTAAAGTTCAGCAGTAGTTTCTGGAACGTGCGCGCCAGAAACTGTCGATCTCGTTTCCCGCCGCCTTCACCCGTCCGTTTGTAAACGTGCCAGCAGGCCCACGCATGGACGGGAGGATTGACGTCGCTGAAATTCCATTCGTAGGCCGGGATCTGCCCGTTGGGGTGCATGTACCATTCGCGCAGAAACAGAATCAGCTGGTCCTTGGCAAATTCGGTATCCACGTGCCCCAGCGGAATCATGTGAAATGCAGAATCCCACGCGGCGTACCAGGGATACTCCCACTTGTCCGGCATCGAAATGATGTCGCGGTTGTACAGGTGCGGCCAGTCGCCGTTGCGAATCTGTTTTCGGTGCGGCGGCGGAGGCGACATGTTGGCATCGCCCTTCAGCCAGTCATATACCGAATAATTATAGAACTGCTTGGTCCACAGCAGGCCGGCATACGCCTGACGCATAGTCTGCTGTGCATCTTCGGGCAGACTATGCGGCAGTTTTTTTGCGTAGAACGCATCAGCTTCCGCTTTTCTTTGCTGCAGGGTGAAGTCGAATGGTGTTCCGAACACCTGTGCCGGCGGTTCGTCTTCTGCCCACAGCCTTAGCCGCAGCACGATTTCTTCGCCCGCTTTAATCGTTGTCACATAATGAGCCGCCGCCTTTGTGCCGACCTGTTTTGGATTGACCGCCGTTTTCTTTCCGTTAACAACGTATTCGTGGAATGCGTCTTTCGAATACTTGCTGGCAAGCGCCGGGTCATGCACGTATTTGGGATTGGAATCGTTGTCGGTAAACAGCCATTCCGGAGTTGCTCCACAGGTGGAAATGTCAGCCGCAAACTGAAAGCTGCCGAGTGTTTCCTGCCGACTGACAATGTGACCGTCGTCGTCGACATGCATCGTCGGTTTCGGCCAGCTGCCTTCGTGCTGACACCCCCAGACCCACGTGTTACGGAACCACAACGTCGGCAGGATGTGCAACGGAGCGGCATTCGGCCCACGATTGGCAACGGTGATTTGAATCATCAGGTTATTGGGTGACGCTTTGGCATATTCCGCCTGCACATCAAAATATCGGCTTTCGTCAAAGACACCGGTGTCGGCCAATTCGTATTCCGGCAAATGTTGTCCGCGCGTCCGATTTTCCTGAGAAATTTTGGCGTACGGAAATTCCTGCTGAGGATATTTGTACAGCGCCTTCATGTAGGAGTGCGTGGGAGTGGAGTCCTGATAGAAATAGAACTCCTTGACATCCTCACCGTGATTGCCTTCGGTGCCGCTGACTCCAAACAGTCGTTCCTTCAGAATTGGATCCTGGCCGTTCCACAAAGCCAGAGCAAAGCACAGTCGACACTGCCGATCGCTGACGCCCAGCAGACCATCTTCACCCCACCGATACGCTCGTCCGCGCGCGTCGTCGTGCTTGAAGTGGTCCCATGGCTGACCATTGTGGGAGTAGTCTTCACGAACTGTACCCCACTGTCGTTCGGACAGATAGGGTCCCCAGCGTTTCCAGTTTTCGCCAGGTTCTCGGCGAGCTTCACGTTCCAGTCGCAGACGTTCTGCGTTCTCGATCTGTTCAGATGACATAATTTGTTTATTCATTCGGCAGCACGAGGATTCTCGCACGTCGTACAGAAAGCTGAGGATCAGCGCGACGAAGATCCGCCGCAAGACCGAGTCGACCAGTGGTCAGCGCAGGAATCTGTGCCTGCGAAGCCAGCGTGCCGTTAATGCGGACCACCACTTGAGGCCCATCAACCATCACCTCCACAGCGTTCGCGTGGCTGGTCGACAAAGAAAGCGATGAATTAATCGATTTGTTAAAGGCGGTTACCGAACGAAACTCCTGGATCTGCCCCATCGCGGACGGGTTCAACACAACGCTGAACGCCTTAAAGTCCGTACCTCCCGTGACCGTTGCCCCGAAAACGAAATGTGCGGCATTCGATGTGGGCAACAGGTCGAACCGAATCACGAATCGATCCACCTGCTGTGACGGATCAAGAAAAGCGATGGCACCCTGCTGTGTGGTCGTCGTCAGCTGCACTGTGCCGTTCTCGATTTCCCACAGTCCTCTTCCGTTGTCTGTAGAAGGTGCGGCGCCTGCAGCAGCGACCTGAACGTAGGTGAGTCCGCTGGGTTGCACGAAGACGTCCTGGAACTGCCAGCGGCCCAGCAGGGCAGCCAACTGCCCGACTTTGATTCTGGTCGTTGCTTCGACAGACTCCTGGGTCAGTTCCTGTGCCAGCTCCGCGGCGTCGGAGATGTCTTTCGCCAGTTGAGCGGCTGCCCCCTGAGCACTCGTACTGCGCACCAGTAGTTTTAGATTCCCCAGAATTGTGTCGGCGAGTCCAAAGCGATCCGACTTCGTCGCAGCCAGTCCCAGTCTCAGCCCGTGTTCGATCACAGAATCCTGCTGCTGTGAGCTGAGTCCCGTTCGACGAAACGATTTGAAGATTGCTCCGGCCGCTTCGAATTCGTCTGTCTGGTATCGCAGTGCTCGCAGACGCGCCGTTTCCAGCTGAATATCGGAGGCCCGCGCTTTTTCGGCGAGATCCGTATCGATCAGCTGCAACAGCGCGACATCAGTCGCACCAGCTTCGGACGTGTAGCATTGCTCCAACAGAAGTGTGGCCAGCTGTACTCGCAGTATCGTCGTGCGCGCCTGATTAAGCTGCTTTTCGTACGTCCTGCGAAGCTCCGCCAGCGCTGCATCGATCTCTTCCGCGGAAGGCAGCTTGTCGTCCGGCTGCGGCGTGGATGACGTGATGTCAATTTCCAGCAACACGACGCCCTTCAGATTTCGCGGCCGTCCGGATGGCGGCGATTCCAGCTTCGCTGAAAGCGGAACCTTCACCAACCCTGAGGCGTCCTCCGGAACGTTCCAGCGAACTGTGCTGTCGGACCGAGAAATCGCAAATCCCGATGGTGTTCCCGGGCCGGGTTCGATGACTCGAACGCCCTGATCGCCAGGCCCCTTCAACGTTGCGATTCCCGGAAGCTTGAACTGAAAAAGTTGTCCGGCGGTCGCCGTCTGACGCGGGATTTCGGGCAGCACGTGGCGAATGTGTGTCGGCATGACAACCGCCGATAGCGTCGTCACATCTCGTGGTTCTGAGTCGCCCTCTTCGAAGACAGCAATCTTAACATTGTGGCGACCCATGTCGGACAGGGCCGGTTTCCATTGGAACTCGCCGGATGCTTGCCCAATCTTCATTCCTTTGGGATTGCGTCCTTCCAGCCGATATTGCAGTTCGAAGGCCGCCGCAATTTCCGGTGCGACGGCAAAGGACAGGCGATGCTGTTGCTCAGGAACGAATTCCGCCGTCTTGATTTCGGGTAATTTGATGGACGCCGGGCCGATGCCCACCGTCATGTTGATCTCGGTTTCCGCGATCACCGTGTCCTGACCATCGACCCCATGCACGAGTGTTAGCCGAATCGTATACGGACCAACCGTCTGGCCGGTAGGAACCTGCCATTCAAGGACGCTGGTGTCTTCATTCATCACTACGCCACCAGGCGCAGAACCACCGACCTCAATGCGAACCTCACCCTCGATCTCCGCAACCTCGGTCGTTGGACGGTAGGTCCACAGCTCGCCCGTTCTGGCCGTGTTTACGGGTGATTCCAGGAAACTGCCTGTGGCGATTCGCGACGCGGCTGACTTCAGATCCGTCGACGCCGATCCGGGCAGCCCGTCGGCGTTGTTGCTTCCGCCGTCCCTGGTCAGAACCAGTGCAACGACAATTGCCACAACAGCTGTTCCAACACCAGCACCGATGACCCAATGCCCGGCCTTCTGCCCGCGTTGTGGTCGTCCCTGATGGATTATTGCTGGTGACGCGGAAATGTTGATATCCGGAAGAGGCGAGATTCCCGTGTCCATGCTGTCGCCGGCATCGGTCGCCAGCATCAAGTCCACGGCGCTGCCATCGTCGACCGCCTGAAGAAACTGCTTGTACGTGTGGTCAGTTTCATCGATCTCGTTCTCATCGCCGGCGGGTTCGCCGAAGTCCACATCGGCATCGTTGGTGGCCGCTTGCGCTGCCGCGCGCAGAGCCTGCCGATTCAACGGTTCACACAACGGTTCAAGTGCCGCCACGACTTCGGCGGGCGTCTGATACCGCTCGTCCGGATTGCGCGCCGTCATTTTCGAAACGACATCTGCGACCGCCGGCGGAATCTCGTCGCACACCGTCAGCACCGACGGCGCGTCACGCTGCAGACGCTGACTGAGAACCTGTAGCGGATTCGTGCCGCGGAACGGAATCTGTCCGGTGACCAGTCGAAAAAACGTACAGCCCAAACTGTAAATGTCGCTGCGAATGTCGACCTGACTTGTGTCCCAGCCCTGCTCCGGCGACATGTAGTCCGGTGTCCCCATCACCTGGCCGGCACGAGTCACCGTTTGTTCTTCGGCATCGTCAGTCATCAGCAAAACAAGACCCATGTCCATCAGTTTCACAATGCCGGCACCGGAATTTTCCCAGTGCACCATCATGTTGCCGGGCTTAATGTCACGATGAACCATCCTGCGCTCGTGAGCGTGCTGCAACCCGGTCGCCACCTGGCGAATGATGTCGCACGCCATTCCCACGGGGACACGCCCCAGTCGTGTCGCAATTCGGTTGACCTGATCGCCGTTGACGTACTCCATCACCATGAAGTCGATTTTTCCAACTCGGCCCGCATCCAGAGTCCGCACGATGTGGGGACTGTCGAGTTGCGAAGAGGCGCGGATTTCTCTGCGAAATCGAGAAACGAGTGTTTTATTGGCGGTCAGTTTTCTGGCCATCACCTTCACAGCAATGACGTCGTTGGTCTGCGTGTTACGGCCTCGAAAAACATGACCCATGCCGCCTCGGCCAATCGGATTAAGCAACCGATAGTGTTTCAGAGCGATCCCGGACTGCCCTTTCAACAGCTGTTTGGCCTGCCACTGCGTGAGATGCTCCTGACCCACAAGCACGTTGGCCAGTCCGTCGGCCGTCAACGGGTTGCCCACCAGTTGCTTCTTCAACCGCTGAAACTGCGCATCCGTCAGTAACTGGCTTTGTTCCAGGCTGCTCAGAAAATCGGGAATCGTCGGCTCGGACATTTTGGACAGGGTTCGTGGACTTTGTTCCGGCGGTCAACACGATTAAGACTCAGCGATGCGTCGCGACTAAGACGGACGGACGCGAGGAGACCCACCACCTATCCTAACGAATTGCTGATTCCTCGTGTATCAACGTTGAATTTGCAAAGCCCCGACATCGCAGAGTCTCGTTCTTTTCAGAAGTCCTGGGCTTTTCTGCCCGTGACTGGACGGCAAACCATACGAATTATGGCCGAACGGCGGTTTTGCGGCCCGGTGACGTTGCAGCGGTGTCTCGGTTTGCTGTAGTACACCGTTGACGCGGTGACGATCCCCCCCCCGGATTTTGACGCATCAGTCCCAAATTCCTGTTTGGGACCACGTGTCCTCGACGCGCTGCCTCCCCTACGGACGATGGTGTGCGGCGACACAGTGCTTCGAGAACGGGGATTCCCGGGCCAGAGCCTGGGAACGGCTGGCAGTCTTGTTTCCCAAGCGATAGCTCGAACAGACCGTCGAAGACGGCTTGAATTTGGTTGTGGCTGTGCCACATTCGGAAGGGTGAAATGGAACGAATTTTTATCTCGGGACTCGGTCTTGTTACCTGTTTGGGGAATGACCGAGAGACCTTCTGGAACAATTTGACCACCGGTGTTTGTGGTCTGGACACACTGAAAATCCACGACACAACTGACCTGCCCGTCAATATTGGCGGCGAAGTGCTGAAAGTGGATCGGTCGCGCATTAACGTCAACGACAAGGTGGCCATGAAAAAAATGGACCGCGCCAGTCAGTTTGCGGTTCTGGCGGCTCACGAAGCGCTGGAAGATGCCGGTCTGCCGACGTCCGATATTGGCGAAGACGCAGCCGTGATTCTGGGCGCCGGACTGGCGGGACTTGAGACCTACGAATACCAGATGGAACGACTGCTCACGAAGGGACCGTCGCGAGTCAGCCCGTTCACAATTCCCATGCTGATGCCGAACGCGCCTCCGGGCAACGTCAGTCTGGCCTTCGGAATTCAGGGAACGGCCTACACGACCAGCAGTGCCTGTTCATCGTCAGGTCACGCGATGATCGACGCGATGCATTATCTTCGCCGTGGTGACGCCGAATTTGTCGTCACCGGCGGGACAGAAGCGTCCCTGACTCGGCTGGGCATCGCTTCGTTTTCGAACATGAAAGCCATGTGTCGCAATCGCAACGACGAACCAAAAGTCTCCATGCGTCCGTTCGACAGTGACCGGTCCGGTTTCATCATGGCCGAAGGTTCTTCGATTCTGATTTTCGAAACAGAAAGTCATCTTCGTAAACGCGGCGGAACTGCCTGGGCTGAAGTGATCAGCGGTGCGTCAACCAGCGATTCCTATCACCTTGTGCAGCCGGATCCCGAAGGTCGCAAAGCCATCGTGGCCATCAAAAAAGCGCTGGACAAGGCGGGGCTCAACCCGGCTGATATTGCGGACCAGGCTTACGTCAGTGCTCATGGCACCAGTACAAAATTCAACGACAGCATGGAAACCGTTGCCTTGAAACAGATTTTCGGCGACGCCGCGCAGAAGCTACAGATCAGCTCCATCAAGAGCATGCTCGGTCACATGATCGGCGCGGCCTGTGCCGTCGAAATGTCCGCCTGCTCGATGGCTCTGACAAGGGGATTGCTGCCTCCGACGATCAACTACGAGACGCCGGATCCCGACTGCGACCTGAACTATATTCCGAACACGGCGATCGAGAAGGATGTTCGTTACGCCATCAACAACAGTTTTGGATTCGGCGGCCACAACGTCTCGCTGGTCATTAAGAAAGTTGAAGATGACGATCTGAAACGCTGCTGAAGCTGCTGATGTTAACCACAGGAAAGTGCTGCGGTTATGAGGAAATGAACATGTCAACAAGCAGCAATCCTCTGAGAATCGCCGTTAGCGGAGCCACTGGTCTGGTCGGATCGGCTTTGTGCCCGCTTCTTTCTCAGCAGGGCCACGATGTGCTCGCGATCAGACGTGACGACCGCGGCTCCTATGATGAATCAATCCGCTGGGATCCGGGGTCGGGCCTGACCAACCCGGCTCGACTGGAATCCATTGATGCCATCGTGCATCTGGCCGGGCAAAACATCGCCGCGGGGCGCTGGAACGACGCGATGAAGCGACGTATTCGCAGCAGCCGTGTCGACGGAACGCGAAGTCTGGTGGAATCCATGGCTGTTGTGGAAAAGCGCCCGCAGGTTCTGGTATGTGCTTCCGCCATTGGTTTCTACGGAGATCGCGGGGCGATGGAAATGGAGGAATCTTCTGCGGCAGGCAGCGACTTTCTGGCCGATGTGTGTGAACAATGGGAAGCCGAAGCCAACGCTGCGACCGAGCTGGGTGTGCGAGTTGTCAATGTCAGGATCGGCGTCGTTCTCAGCCCGAAGGGCGGCGCCCTGGCAAAGATGCTGCCGCCGTTCAAGCTGGGACTTGGAGGCATTGTGGGCCCCGGCACTCAGTACTGGAGCTGGATTGGATTGAACGACCTGACCCGCATTCTTGCGTTCTGCGTCGCGAACGAAGCGGTCAGCGGACCTGTGAATGCAGTGAGTCCTGAATCGTCGACCAACAGAGAATTCACAAAGACACTTGGTCACGTGCTGCACCGCCCGACCATGATTCCGCTGCCAGGATTCTTCGCGAAGCTGATGCTCGGCGAAATGGCGACCACACTGTTGTTGGCCAGCACTCGCGTGCTGCCGAAACAATTGCAGGCCCACGGATTCGAATTTGAACAGCCGGGGCTGGCGGACTGCCTGCAGCACGAACTTGATGGCTCATGAAAACGACGTCTTCCGCGCCACGCTGGCAACGGCTGACTCTGAAAGCGGCCTGTCTTCATTGTGTGCTGTGGGGAGTCTTCATCATGGCTCTGCCAGCATCATCCGCCACAGTCTACGGTTTTGCAGAAACACCTCATGATGTTCACCTGTGGCAGGGCACGGGACTGTTCATCACTCTGCTGGGAGTCGGTTACGGCCTGGCTTCCTGCGACCCTCGACAACACTGGGGCATCGTGCTGATCGGATTGCTGGCCAAAGTGTTCGGCGCAGCGGGCATGTGCTGGGCCGTGTTTTCCGGACAGGTGTCGATCCACGTGCTGTGGTTGCTGCCCGTCAACGATGTGATCTGGTGGTGGCCATTCTGGCGCATTATCCGCGACGGCATAACCCCCGATGCCGGTCCAGCGGACGGACGATTGGACAGTTCCGATTGAACAGGCGTCTCATATTAGTTTGGCACGCGTCCCACTGAACTCACATCCAGCGACCAACAGAAGCGGCCCATCACCTTCCGGGCGTCAGCCCGCATCGGCTGGCGGGCCGTCCCGCCCCCATGCTCGAATGATTGCGCTGTTGTCGAGGTCGCCGTGGCCGGCCGATTCAGCCGATTCCAGCAGTTGTTGATGAAGTAACGACAGCGGCAGGTTTGTATCGGAAGCAGTTGCCAGCTTCAGCATCAGTCGCACATCTTTGAGGTGTTGGCTTAGCCTGGCCTGCGGCTCAAAATCTTCGTCAATCATCTTCCGGCCTTTGGCATCCATCACCTTTGAATAGGCGGCACCTGATTTCAAGACGTCCAGCACAAGATTCAGGTCCAGTCCCAGTGACTTCGCAAAACTCAAACCTTCAGCAAGTGCGGCTCGATTCAGACCCAGCACAAGATTCGCCACCAGTTTCACCTGTTGACCACTGCCCACTGGTCCCACGTGCATGACGTTCGCGGAAATTGCGTTCAGCACGTGCGAAACACGTTGAAACGGTTCCGGTGCAGATCCAACCATCAGCACGGCATTTCCGGCCCGAGTGACGTCGCTGGAACCCAGCACCGACGCATCCAGGAAGTCGACGTCGGCAACCGCAAGACGTTCCGCCATCTCGATCGTTCTGTCCGATTCGCCGGTGGTGGTGTCGATCAGAGTCGTGCCCGGTTTCAGGCGAGGGATCATGTCGACCAGCACCTGTTCCACGACGTCCGAATTCGGCAGGCACAGCACGATCGGATGCGCCGCGACTGGAATGTCGCCAGGTCTCAGAACCGAAATGCCGCCCTTCGCCGCGAAGGCGTGCTGCGCCTCTGCTGAAGTGTCGCAGCCCCAAACCGACAAACCAGCCGCCAACAGACGGTCCGCGATCGCCGAACCAAGCAACCCGATCCCGATTATTCCCACCGTTCGGTCGGCGTCGCCGTCATCGATGGCCATCGGTTGCCCCGGCATCAACTTCGTCCATAGATTCAGGCGACTTTGGCACAATCAGAATGATCAGCATGCCCGCCAGGTAAACCCAGCTGGTGATCGACCCAATCCGAGCGTAGTCGTTGTCCAGCGCCGATACAAAACCGGAAATCGTGAGCACCACAATTGCCGAGATCACTCGGCCCGAATTGAACGACACACCACTTCCCGTCGCGCGGACTCGAGTGGGAAACATCTCAGGCAGAAACAAAGGCAGCCAGCCGAAGTACACCGTCGCGATCATGCCCAGCAGAAACACGGGCAGCATGAACTGCCAGTCGGACGACGGTTCCAGTCCTGAAAAAATCGCCTGACCCAAAATCAACGACAGCAGGCTGACCACAAAATAGGTTGTCCGACGACCAAAGATCGTTGCCAGCCAGCCGCCGCACAGACTTCCAATGGCGGCACCGATCGCCCAAATCGTCTGAGTGTCCGCCTTCAGCGATGCCTGTCCGATTTGAGCACCCACCTGCCCGGCCCACGGCAGGATCCATTTCTGTGATCCCCATGCCCCCAGCAACGGAATGGTTCCCAGCGCAATTCCGGCCAGCGTGTACCGCAGCAACGGAGGACGCAGCACTTCGGCCAGCGGCGCAAACTTTCCTGCTGCCGGCTTTCCGGCAGTCGACTTCTGTTCTGCCAGCCAGCGAGGCGATTCAGGAACAACAAAGTAGACCCAGACGCCCAGCACAACGGGCACCGCGCCCAGCAGCATCACCCACCGCCAGGAATCCGGTGTGAGTTCGTACTGTGGCGATATCTGACCAATCTGTTTCACCACAATACTAAACAGGGCGATGCCGACGTTGGCGGACGTTCCGATCAGTCCCGCCAGCGTCGGTCGTGAAACATCGGGCCATGCTTCTGAGACCAGGGCGACTCCGGCAGGCCACATGCCGCCGATGCCCATGCAGGCGACGAAGCGCATGACACACATCTGCAGCGGAGTCTGAGCAAAATAGCTGAGACCCGTGAACCCGGAATACCAGACGATGCTGAGAGCCATCGCTTTTACGCGGCCGGAATGGTCCCCTAACCAGCCGAACACCCAGCCACCAAGCGCCGCTCCAAGCAGGAACGCGGCAATGTATCGCGCAAACCATTCACCGACGACCCTGTTCAGCTGGTCGGCCGCGGCGGAATCTGCGGCCGTCGGCGCAGCATCTGTTGTTTCCAGAACCACGCGAGCCTGTGTGACCCAGTCGGTATGCGCAGCATCGCCCTGCAACATGCCGATCGTCACGGATCGCGCCGATAGCGGCAGCAGCGACATTTCCCAGCCAGCAAACATCCAGCCCAGAAATGCACCCAGAAGAATAAGAATTCGCCCCGTGCGACTGATTGTACCGGACGGTTTATCGGACTCTGACATGTTGAATCCTGCAGGTTCCCGCTTTGATGTTGTCTAACCGCGGGCCCAGCTGGCCGCGGTTCAATGATGGAAACTGGAACGCGGCCCGGTAGGCACGCGGTGAAACGATGGCCCGGTTTTATATTGTCGCGACCCCGACATCTGCTTCGACAGTACAAGATGTGGCACGTGATGGCTATGCTGCAGCCGAACAAATCCTCGCCAGCAAGTCCGCGTCAGAGACTCATTCCAGGAGGTTCGCCCATGCACGCCACTGCCGAACTCCATCAAGGTGCTGCCACGGTTGTTAATTTGGCCCAGCACTTTTCCCGCCTGAAAGATCGGGCCGCCCAATTGACGGATCAGATTGATGCGGAAGATCGCGGCTTCTTTACACCGACGGAAGACGAACAAACGCGGCATCTGTTGATTTCCTACTGGCAGTCGCGAAATGCGTTGTTCGAACTGGTGTCGTCGTTTCACCAGCTTGACCACTTCGAGCCGGAACAACGTCCGCTCGAGCTGATGATCGCGTACGGCGGCGCTCTGGTGCTGGTCGATGTGGCTCGGTTTCTAAGAGAGAACTTTCACCATCGTCCCATCGTGCGGGAAAAACTAAATGAACCCGAACCTCACTTTGGGATTCCCGATGGCACGTACGATCACGTGCAGAAGTCGCTTACCAGTCCGGTACACGCATGGCATCTGTATCACGCGTTGACATTTTTCAAGGAGAACCAGGACAAATTGCACGCGGCGACCGCAGGTGATCCGGAGCTGCGCGAGGTCCTTGAGATTATCCTGCACCTGCAGAATCGACTTGATGTTTCGCCTGAGAACTTTGCGCTGGCAAGATCCCGTGTCCACGCACGCACGCTGCGCACGAGCATTGGGCGAGACCTGCTGGGCCGGGCGCTTTACGGCCTGCAGAAATACGTCTCCAGCCTGATGGCCGGTCGGTCCGTAAAGGCGGGGCATGAACCAGGCCTGCCAACCGATATTGATGCGCAGCTGGAACAGGAACTTCAGCCCGGTGATATCATCATCGTTCGCAAGGAACACGCCTTCACCAACTATTTTCTGCCGGGTTACTGGCCACATGCTGCGCTGTACATCGGCACCGTGCCCGAACTACGAAACCTGGGACTGCACGAACACGAGAACGTTCAGTCGAAATGGAACACCATCGAAACCGTCGATTCGTCACGGGCGGGACGGGTGCTGGAAGCGATGAAGGACGGAGTGCGAATTCGTTCGGTGTCATGCCCGTTTCGCAGCGATGCAGTGGCCATCATTCGACCGCAGTTATCGCTGCGTGACGTCACAGAAGCCATTGGTCGAGGATTCTTTCACGCCGGCAAAGGGTACGACTTTGATTTTGACTTTGCACGGTCCGACAGACTGGTCTGCACTGAAGTCGTCTATCGATCCTACGAAGGCATCGGCGGCATCAGGTTTGACCTGACGCGACGGGCCGGACGGTTGACTCTGTCGGCGGAAGACCTGCTGCAAAAAGCCATCAACAAAGATGGGCTGGCGACACACGCCGTTTATTGCCCGGCAAAATCCGACACGATCATGTTCGGTGATGATGGCGATGACGTACTGCGGAATACTGTGGGGCGGAAGTCGGTGTCAGCAGATACCGAATAACGCGTTTCACCGTTCAACCGCCAGTTTGCTGTAGTCGATCGGAGGCGATTGCATCGTGTACGATCGCGATAATCGATATGAAGTTCGGTTTCGGGACTAAAAAAATCAAAAACGGAAATCGATCGATCTTCGCAAAGCGGATTGGCGAAACATCCGTTGGGAATGATTCCGGACGCTCTGCGATATCATCAAGTCGTTGGTCAATGTTTGTGCGAAACCGGTTGGCAAGCTGCGGCGAAACGTCCTCGTAGTAGTCCAGGGCAGCAGCAAGATCATCCGGTATCGCAGGACTGAATATCAGCCAATGAGCCACGACGCTCGTCCACTTGCCGCCAGACCTGTTCTTGCGAAATCCCCAATTCTTCTTCACGGCCATCGAAAGCGACAAGCCGCGCTTTCACCAGTTCGCGATGCCATTCCTGGATTGGCAACTGTTCCCGCGAATCGCCAATGCTGTCCCAGAGGTCCTGCACGATTTCCAGACGCTCCGAAACAGGAAGTTGGGAAAGTTCGTTCATGGCAGGATGCATGTGTTTCTCCAGACCAGGGACATCCAGCGATACAATGACTGACAAGTTGTCGCTCATTCGGAACCAGCTCCCTATTGCGCGACACAGGTGCCTGTTCTGTGTAACTTACGGAAAATATGCCAGTCCATTAACGGATTCGACCTGCGGACCTGTGTTTGTCGTGGTGAACATTGCCACAGTTGTCCAATCGCAAATCGTGCTGCGGTGGCGGGCAAAATTTAAGCAGTTGTTTCCACTTGCCCCTGCGTGATTTCAACCTTCCGTGCGACACTGTCCTGACCATGCGTCTGTTGATGCTGGCCACGCACGGCAGAAATTCCTGCAGGCTTCTCTGCCGTGCGTTTTCATGCGCTGACCTCCGTGGTGACAAGCCTGCCGCGCAAATCTCCCGGACGTGGATTATCGGAACACAC
This sequence comes from Fuerstiella sp., assembly GCA_029941865.1. Taxonomy (GTDB): domain Bacteria; phylum Planctomycetota; class Planctomycetia; order Planctomycetales; family Planctomycetaceae; genus Fuerstiella. The sequence goes on from JAPYTO010000043.1 coordinate 18,347, forward strand.
AAGTGTTCATTGGTTTGGGAGAACTCGTTCATCAGTGGGGCTGGTCTGTTTGAACAGGGCTGCGCCAAGGAAGCACAGAAAACATGATTCGTTGACTCTGCTTTCTCTGCTGCCTCCTGTTCCCGATTTGCCCGGCGACCACTGGGACAGCGATTGCAAAGTTCCAGTGATCGCGAATAATGATCGTGTATCCGCAGCAAAGCGGCGGTCGTCAATTGCCTGCCCTGAGCTTCGTCAGGCAATAAAACGATTGACTTCCCGCCCGACGTTGGTTAATTTGTTTACAAAGGTAATAAACTCCGGCCGGAGCACCTTTCCTTCCACCTTCCTCAAAGTTCCCCTCCATGATGTCACGAGCCATTCTGTGCTTGTTTTTTGTGATTGCGACGTCTGTTTTTGCGTGCGCTGATGATGCAGCGACATTCAGTGATGACCAGATCGCGTTTTTCAAGGCCGACGTTGTTGAATTGCTGACCAATAATTGCCTGAAGTGCCACGCTGGAGAATCACCAAAGGGCGAACTTGACCTGACAACGCGCGCTGGAATTCTGAAGGGTGGCGAATCCGGACCAGCCGTCGATTTGAAAAATCACGCTGACAGCCATCTGATCACGGCGATCAACTTTGAAAGCTTCGAAATGCCTCCCACGGGGCAGATGTCTCCGGCGCAAATCAAGACGTTGACGACGTGGGTGGAAATGGGACTGCCATGGCCGAAGGATCTGCATGAAATTGAATTCGAACTGGAGGCCGGCCCACCACCGGTCAATGACGAGACAAAAACGTTCTGGTCCTTCCAGCGCGTACAGCTGCCCAGCGTCCCACAGGTTGCTGACGCGGCCAACAACGCGATCGACGCGTTCATTCGCCACAGACTGACAGACGCCGGATTGCATCCTTCGCCATCGGCCAGGCCTCGTGAACTTGTGCGCCGTATGCACTACGATCTGCTGGGCCTGCCACCGGAACCGGCGGACGTAGAACGTTGGGCGGCAAAGATTTCTTCGGCCGATGGCGGTTTGAATCAGTCTGGTGTCGCCGAGCTTGTTGACCATCTGCTGGCATCGCCGCACTACGGTGAGCAGTGGGGTCGGCACTGGCTGGACCTTGTCCGCTACGCCGAAACCAACAGCTACGAGCGCGATGGTGCAAAGCCGCATGTCTGGCGCTACCGCGACTACGTGATCCAGTCGTTCAACGACGACAAGCCGTACGACCTGTTCATCACTGAACAGCTGGCGGGCGACGAAATCAGGGAGCCCACGCCGGATTCGATAATCGCCACCGCGTATTATCGACTCGGTCGATGGGATGACGAACCGGCGGATCCGAAGCTGGCGTTCTACGACGAAATCGACGACATCATCACGACCACCAGCCAGACCTTTCTGGGCCTGACGGTAAATTGTGCTCGTTGCCACGACCATAAAATTGATCCCATTCCACAGCGGGATTACTATCGGATGGTGGCGTTCTTCAAAAATGTGCGCCGTTACGGAACTCGCGGAAATGCATCGGTGCTTGATGCGTCCGTGACGGCGATAAATCGGCCGGCAGATCCCGGCATCTATCGAACGGCGTTGACCAGGTACGAAAACGACACAAAGGACGCGGAACGGCATCTGAAGAAAATCGAAGAGCTGATCTGGGACGATCTGCAGGATGTTGAAAAGGAAGACTTTCAGTTCGATATGAATCGCGTTCCGATTGTCGCCAAACGCGAAGGGACGATTCTGAAAGCACCGCAGGTCAAAACTTATCGCAAGCAGTTCAGCCGACTTCAGCAGCTGAAGGCCAACAAACCGTCGGGACTGGCCGACGCGTTGTGCGTGAAAGAAGACGTTCGCAATATCGGCCCCACTCATATTCTGACGCGCGGCAATCCACACGCGGAAGCTGCAGAAGTGACGCCCGGGTTTCCGACGGTGCTGTCGCCGCCGGAAGCCGTAATTCCCGATCTGCCTGAAGGAGCATCATCGTCCGGACGTCGCAAAGTGCTGGCGGAATGGATCGCCAGCGCGGCAAATCCCCTGACTGCTCGAGTCATGGTGAATCGCATCTGGCAGTACCACTTTGGTCGTGGCATCGTTCGAACATCCAGCGACTTCGGATTCCAGGGCAGCCGGCCGACTCATCCCCAACTGCTCGATTGGCTGGCAGCAAAGTTCGTCGAGAGTGGGTGGTCGGTGAAGGACATTCATCGGCTGATCATGTCGTCGGCCGCGTATCAAATGTCTTCCCGCCCCAACAAACAAAGCTACGACGTCGACCCGACTAACGATCTGTTCTGGCGGTTCGACATGCGACGGCTGTCCGCCGAAGAAATTCGTGACTCGCTGTTGTGGGCCAACGGCAGTTTGAACGCCGCCAAAATGTTCGGGCCAAGTATTTACACAGATATTCCGGCAGCGGTGAAGGCGGGACAGTCGCGTCCCGGATCCGGTTGGGGCAATTCGTCTCCGGAAGACAAGGTCCGACGCAGTATCTACATTCATGTTAAACGATCGTTGCTGGATCCGCTGATCGAAAGTTTCGACTTTGCTGATACCGATCAGACCTGTCCGGTTCGTTTTGTGACGACCCAGCCGACGCAGGCACTAGGTATGATGAACAGCGACTTCATCCAGCAGCAGTCGGAAATTTTCGCACGATTGCTGCAGGAAAAAGCAGACTCGACCGAAGAACAGGTCACGCTTGCTCTGCAGCGAGTAGTGCAGCGACAACCGACTCCCGACGAGGTGGCTCGCGGTTTGAAATTGATTGAAACGCTGAAGACGGAACAGAATCTTAATGACGACCAGGCCAGAAAATACTTCTGCCTGCTGGCTTTGAATCTCAACGAGTTCATGTACCTGGACTAAAACCATGACAACACGAAACTTCTGCGGACGTACGCGCCGCGAATTTCTTTGGCAGGCCGGAGCGGGATTCACCGGACTTGCGCTCACGTCGATGCTGGATCAGGACGGCTTTCTGGCTCAGCAAAGCGTGGCCGCCGATGGGGCAGCAGACTGGGAAAATCCGCTGGCTCCCAAGGAACCACACTTTGCCCCCAGGGCAAAGAACGTCATTTTCTTTTACTGCTACGGCGGTCCCAGTCACATCGATACGTTTGATTACAAGCCGACGATGTATGGCATGGACGGCAAAACAATCGACGTGAAAACGTTCGGTCGGGGTGGGCACAAGAACCAGGGACGAATCGTCGAGCCTCGCTGGAAGTTCAATCAGTATGGCGAATGTGGCAAATGGGTCAGTGACCTGTTCCCGAATCTCGCAACCTGTGTTGATGACATCGCATTCCTGCATTCAATGACGGCCGATTCGCCGATTCACGGATCGGCGATGCTGATGATGAATTCCGGTCGGGTGCTGAGTGGCCATCCGTGTCTTGGATCATGGGTGAATTACGGACTGGGCAGCGAGAACCAGGATCTGCCTGGCTTTGTGGTGATGCTGGATCCTCGTGGAGGTCCGATCAGCGGTTCCAAGAACTGGAGCAGCGGGTACATGCCTGCGACGTATCAGGCCACGGTGATGCGTTCTCAGGGCGATCCGATTCTGGACCTTTCGCCACCCGAGGAACTGGCCAACGGTGGTCAGCGCAGGCTGCTGGATACGCTGGCAGAATACAATCAACAGCACCTGGCAGCACGTCAGGACAACAGCAATCTGGCCGCCCGCATCGCCTCGTATGAACTTGCCTATCGCATGCAGTCGGAAGCCCCGGAGGCTGTTGACATCAGCCAGGAAACCGCCGCCACACAGGAACTTTATGGACTCAATGACCCTAAATGTTCCACGGTTGGCCGACAGTGTCTGCTGGCTCGACGCATGATTGAACGCGGCGTACGGATGGTGCAGATTTATTCGGGCGGTGCCCACAACGATGACAACTGGGATGCTCACGGCGATCTGGAAAACAACCACAATCTGCATGCCGGTGAAACAGACAAACCACTGGCCGCTCTGCTGAAAGATCTGAAACAGCGGGACATGCTGAAGGACACGTTGATTGTCTGGGGCGGTGAATTCGGACGCCAGCCGACGGCAGAATATGCCAAGGGCAGCGGCCGAGACCATAACAGCTACGGCTTCACGATGTGGATGGCGGGCGGAGGAATCAAGGGAGGCACCAGCGTTGGCACGACAGACGAAATCGGCAGCCGAGCTGTCGATGACAAGTTCCATGTCAAACATCTGCACGCCACCATCCTGCATCAGCTGGGACTCAACCCGTACAAATTGAGCTATTTCTTCGGCGGCCTCGACAACAAACTCGTCGGTGTCGAAGGCGCTTCACCAATCTGGAAGGCAATCGCCTGATGAAGCTTCAGGTTTTCCTCACTCTGGCGGTCTGTCTCTGCCTGCCGCAACGTGTTGATTCGGCGGAGATTCATGTTTCGGCGGCGACCGCCTACCTTGATCCCGATCACAACGCCGCGCGCATTTCCGCTGACAATGGCATCACTCGGTGGACCGGCCCCGAAACAAGCGTGACCTGGTTCGGACAGCTGCAGACGACAGGAACTCTGAAGGCATCAGTCGTGTTGCGGCTGCGCCCGGAGACAGCGTCGCGACTGAAACTCAGCATCGGTGAACAGTCGCGCGAGATCACCGTTCGTGGCCACGCTACTGACACGATCACAGCTGACTTTGGTACTTTTCAGATCAATAAGAGTGGCTACCACAGTTTCAAACTTCAGTCGTTAAACGCCTCCGGACAGGACAACGGCAGCGTGCAGGAACTGGTGCTGGTCGGACCGCCCGTGGAGGACGTTCACTTTAATCTGAAATCTCGGCGAAATGCGGCGTCCGTTCATCTGTCGTATCCCGTTCCGCGCGACACAAAAGTGTCCGCGTTTTATTGTGAAATGACCGGCCTGGAAGATCCGCTGTGGAGTTACTACATGGCCTGCGGCTGGCATCGTGGATACTTCGGCATGCAGGTCCACAGCTCGACCGAACGTCGCATCATCTTCAGTGTCTGGGACAGCGGAAATGAAGGGATTGACCGAGACAAAGTGGCCGATGAGGACCGCGTCGTCCTGGTCAAAAAAGGCGACAACGTTTTCTCCGGCAGTTTTGGTAACGAAGGGACTGGCGGACACAGTCATCTGAAGTTTCCGTGGAAAACGGGAGAGAAGCAGCGATTCCTGGTCACCGCAGAACCCGTCGACAAGACTCACACAATTTTCGCGGGCTACTATTTTCGGCCGGACACGAAAGAATGGATGCTGATCTCCAGTTGGAAGGCTCCGAAAGAAGGTCGCCACCTGCGCGGTCTCTACAGCTTCAGTGAGAACTTCGTTGGCAGAAACGGCCACGTCGTCCGCAGAGCATTGTACGGCAACCAGTGGATTCGGGATTCCGCCGGAAACTGGTCCGAAATCACGACTGCGAAATTCAGCCATGACGCAACGGGAAAGGCTGATCGGCGAGACCGATTTATGGGCGTTGAGGACGGACAGTTTTTTCTGTCCCACGGCGGATTCATCGATGGCTTCACAGAATTCGGCACTCCGTTCAAACGGCCGGCGACAGGACAGTCACCCGCAGCAATGAAACTTCCACCGCTGCCGCAGTAACGACTGACAAGCGTGTCCGGCGGAAAGCGGATGAATTGCCCGGTCTATGAGCCACGGCGCTCGTCCACTTGCCGCCCGCCCTGTTCTCGGGAAATCCCCAATTCCTCTTTGTCTTGTTCCCAAGATTCAGCTTGGGACCGAGAAGAACGGAGTTTATGGCCAGGTCCCGCGTCGAAGCGTGAGTGCGTCAAGAGTACGACCGTCACTCAATACTCAGCAAATCAGGCCTGACCCGGACGAGCTGCAAAGTATTTCTGGATATATACGTCCACTTATTAAAGGGCGTTTTGGGCTGTCCAACATGCTTTGACTGAGCCGAGTTGAAGACATGTTGAAAGACGCACGAACCGTACTGCACCAATTCGGTCGAAAATATTGAAAGACAGAGATGGGAAAACCCACAGTTAAGCCAACCGGGCGTGAACGCACGTTCCGCGAGGATGAGATCATTGTCAGCAAAACCGACCTTAAGGGCATTATCACCTATACAAATCAGGTGTTTGCACGAGTTGCCGGATACTCGGAGCAGGAACTGCTCGGGCAGCCACACAATCTGATCCGGCACCCGGATATGCCCCGGTGCGTTTTCAAACTCCTGTGGGACACGATTTCACAGGGAAACGAGATATTTGCTTACGTCATCAACCTCTGCAGGAACGGCGATCATTACTGGGTACTGGCCCACGTGACGCCAAGTTTTGACGCAGCCGGGAAAATCACCGGTTATCACTCCAGTCGTCGTGTGCCAGAACGTGCCGCAGTGGATAAAGCGATCCCGATCTACGAATTGCTGCTGAAGGAGGAGAATTCGCATCAGGATTGGCGCGCCGGAATGCAGGCAGGCACCGAATTGCTGCTGGCGCACCTTGGTGAGGCCGGCGTGCAATACGACGAATTCGTATTCTCACTCTAGGCGAGAAACAACCGTGAGTATTGCGTGCATTTCGACTCGAAAGCTGCATGTGTAGCTGCCAACACAGCCACCCCCCCCAAAACTGTTGAAGAAAAAAGACCAGGAGTCACACATGTCCCCAGCAACTCTTGAAAACCCTTCCCCGCCAAGCCAGACCGACATACCCGGGCAGGTTGATAATGTGCAGTCTCAAGTGATGACCAAAGAGCACCAGGCCTGGATCAGGAAGGCGGCCGACGTTTGTGAAATGGCCGCTCGTGGTGACCTGGAAAGTCAGGCTTCTGAATGTCGATGCCGACGGCGACCTGGCTCGTATGATTTACAGCATCAACTCACTGCTTGATTACACCGATGCCTTCGTCCGTGAGGCCAAGGCAGTGCTTGAATGTTCCGCGGAGGGAAAATTCTTCCGGCGTGTGCTGTTGCGCGGAATGAACGGGGCGTTTCATCAGGCGTCAACGGTCATCAATGACGCATCACACGCCATGCAGCTGAAGTCGGAAGAGATTGAGCAGCAGGACACCATCCGATTACGGATGGCCGATGACTTCGACACGACTGTTAAAGACGTCACGACGACGGTCGCAGCCACAGCTCTGCAGATGCAAACAACATCCTCAGCATTGTCGGGCACCGCTCAACAGACTTCAGACCAGTCGACGGCGGCCATGGAGGCATCGACCCTGGCATTCGAGAATGTTCAGAACGTGGCTGACTCAACCGGTCAGCTCCAGGATGCTGTGTCACGAATCGACGAACAGGTACAGGAATCATCGCGAATCGTCCACCGTGCCGTTGCTGAGGCGACCCAGGCCAAAGAAATTGTTGCCGGGCTGGAAAAATCATCCACCAATATCGATTCTGTCGTCGAGACGATTCAGGCCATCTCAAAGCAGACAGAACTACTTTCACTCAACGCGGCCATTGAAGCAGCACGTGCAGGTGAGGCGGGGCTTGGATTTGCAGTTGTGGCTGCGGAAGTTCGCAAGCTCTCCGAAGAAACACGCAGCGCAACTCGAAATGCCAAGAAGGAAATCAGCAGCGTTCAGGATGCCACAAAAGAGGCCGTCGAAGCGATCAGTCAATTCAGCGATACCGTGACTCTGCTTAATGAAACCACCAGTTCAATTGCCGAATCAGTAGGCGATCAGCGGCATTCAACAGGTGATATCAATTCCAATGTGGCGGAAGTAGCAAGCCACATTGAAGGCGTCAGTTCGAACATTCGTCAGGCATCCTCAGCTGCCGACGAGACGTCGCGGTCAGCAGAAACGATGCTTGACTCGGCCAATCACCTGTCAGACCAGGCCAGCACTTTGACGGAAAGTGTTGAACAGTTCCTGGCGAATATTCGTTCGGGTCGTTGAGACACAGGTTTCACCAGGGAACACTGTTCCAGCGCTACCGGCCCGCGATCCACTCTGCCAAATCGTCTCGTCGGGACGCATGTCACTATGGGCTGCGATGTAGACCGGCGACGCGTCTGTCGGCACCCACGGCATCAAGGAACCGGTGCGCTTAGCCAACAGCCCCACCACGACGGTGTGCGGAAAACGCTTTTCCACTGCTGAGGGTCAGTACCAGGGCGCGTCAGACGACTGCCGCTGAAGGAATCCCTGACGGTTACCAGTCTGCCTGCGAGCAGTGTCATGCTGTTGCTGTTTTCGCTGCAGGAACGTAATGCGACGACCAAACCAGTCGTTCGATAGATGTTCTTTTCCTGCGCGTCTTCGCGGCCTGATCGCGCAGATTTTCCGGCCAGGAAAGGCGCGCGTGTGACACATTGTCTCAACAGAATGTGCGTTCAGAAAATCTGGTGTGACCGCTCTCCCGCCCACATATTCGCGTTCTATGTTTTCACAGATCGGTGAGATAACTGGCGGAAGTGAAACAGTTCTTCATCACGCAGAAACAAAATCCCCTTGAGTGAAGAGAACAGAAAATGACAACGGAGCAGGAAACAACGCCGGAAGAAGATCCTCTTGTGGCAGAATTTTTAGTCGAGTCCCGGGAGCACCTGTCCGACATCGAGAACCAACTGCTGGCGATTGAGGCGGCCGGTTCAGATATTGACGTCGACCTTGTCAACACGGTGTTCCGCGCCATTCATTCGATCAAAGGGGCGGCGGGATTCATGGACTTTGACGTCCTGGGGAACCTTGCCCACAGTCTCGAGAACGTTCTTAATCTGGTCCGCAATTCGGAACTCGTTCCTGATTCGGTTATTACCAACGTCATGCTCAGGGCGGCCGATGCGTTACGGGAAATGATGGACGACATTTATCATTCCAACGATGTGGACGCATCAGCGCACGTAGCGGAACTTCAGGAGATTGCTGATAGCGTCACGAAGAAGGCGGAGGGCGTCCTCGCGGCAACGCCGGAGTGCCCGGCGCTGCTTCCCGCGACATTGATCGCGGCTGTACCGCTGCTGTTTGCACTGGTCCTTGCTGTTGGTTCGTTGAAGACCGCCTACAACGAACTTGCCCAAATGGAATCTCTGGACAGCTTAGCAAGGCTGGCAAGCCAGGTGAGCACGCACGTTCACGAGACTCAAAAAGAACGTGGCCTGACAGCCGCGTTCATGGCTGGCGGAGGGAAGAAGTTTGCCACGGAACTGGCTGAGCAGCGGGCTGCGGCTGATACTCAAAGGACCGCGCTCAAGGAACTCCTGATAACGTTTGACGCCGGCGTGTACGGAGCTGAATTTGAGAAGGACCTTGCGACTGCGGTCAAAGAAATGGAACGGATCGACGACATGCGAATCAAGGTCAGCAGCCTGTCGATCCCGGCAGATGAATCGCTGGCATTCTACACCAACCACAACGCAACGATGCTCAACCTTGTCGGGAACGTGGCAAAGTTGAGCGACGACGCCCGGATTGCCAGGAACGCAGCCGCCTACAGCAATTTCCTGAATGGCAAAGAAAGAGCCGGCATCGAACGAGCGGTCCTGGCAAAGACCTTTAATGCCGACCGATTCGCGTCAGGAACGCTGAAGAAATTCGGCGATCTGGTTGCCGTACAGGCCACCTACTTTGATGCCTTCCTTGCACTCGCAACGCCGGAGCAGGTCGCCTTCTACAAGGACAAACTGTCCGGTGTGAATGTCGAAGAAGTTCAACACATGCGAGATATCGCCTTCAAGAAAGGTGAGGTTCAGACTGAGGGCCTTGGCATCGATGTAAATCACTGGATTGACACGATGACCAGGAAGATCAACCTGATGAAGGTGGTGGACGACCGCCTTGCCGCGAACCTGCTGGCCATCGCTGACAGCGAATCTGACAGCGAATCTGACAGCGAATCTGA
>JAPYTO010000043.1:28259-35000 GCA_029941865.1 Fuerstiella sp.
CTGACAGCGAATCTGACAGCGAATCTGACAGCGAATCTGATGGCCTGATCAGCCTGTTGAAGTTCTCCACAGACATCAGCGCACTGGTTCATGAAGCTCAGAAGGAACGAGGACTGACGAGTGCCTATATTGGCAGTGACCGAAAAAACTTTGCAGTCGAACTGGCCGAACAACGCAGGCTTACAGACGCGAAGAAGGAAAGTTTCGAACAGGCAGCCACACAGCTGAAGCAAAGTGGCCAGGACGGAAAGTTTCTCGCTGCTCTTGATTCGGCCATCGCCGAACTCGGACAGATGGAAATGCACCGTGCGAAAGTCACAGGCGGCACGATCCCGGCCGCTGAAGCCATCGGATATTATACCGGACACAACGGGCTGATGATCAAGACGATTGCAGCCGTCGCTGACGCAACTGACATTGGTTCGGTCAGAACCGGCGTCATCGCCTATGCAAACTTTCTGCGAGGCAAGGAACTGGCAGGACAGGAACGGGGCATAATGAACGCGACCTTCGCCGCCGACAGTTTCGAGCCGGGCACGCTGCGGAAGTTCAGCGCACTGGTTACGGGACAGGACACGTATTTCGAGAGTTTCCTTGCACTCGCGACGTCGGATCAGGTGGCGTTCTACAACGCAACAATCTCTGGCGCGGATATCGACGAGGTGCAGCGAATTCGCGATGTGGCCTTCAAAATGGGGTCCGTCGACATGGACGGATTCGGCATTGATGCAAGTCACTGGTTTGACACGATCACCGAAAAGATCAACTCCATGAAGGAAGTTGAGAATAAGTTGTCTGAGGACCTGTTGACTGATGTTTCTTCGTTGCGAGCCGCATCTCGATCGGCACTGATCCTGCTCGGATCGATCTCAGTCACCGTCACGCTTGGTGTGTTAGCTTTGATCTTTGTGGTAATCCGAGGCATCATCGGACCTTTGAATGAAGCCGTTGAGTTTGCGGGGATAATCGCCGATGGCGATCTGACCACTCCGCTGGAGTCGAGTCGGGACGACGAGATCGGAGCTCTGATGTCGGCCCTTAACACCATGAGAAAAAACCTGCAGGGCCTCGTGCGTAATCTCAGCAGCAACGCCGAAACCCTGGTAAGTTTTTCATCGGCGCTGTCCAGCACAGCGACACAACTTTCGGCCGGGGCCGGAGAGACAACCGCTCAGTCGAATACCGTGGCATCCGCTGCCGAAGAGTTATCAACGAACATGACCAGCATGTCCGCCTCCGCCGAACAGATGACCGGCAACGTCAAGACGATTGCCACAGCCGTGGAGGAGATGACTGCCAGTATTGGCGAGATCGCCAGAAACGCTGAGCAGGCCTCAACCGTGGCCAACGACGCGGCCCAGGCTGCGGAGGTCACCAACAACAGCATCGGGCAACTCGGCACGGCCGCCGACGAAATCGGCCTCGTCATTGAGACGATTCAGGACATTGCCGAACAGACCAACCTGTTGGCCCTGAACGCCACGATCGAGGCGGCACGTGCCGGTGATGCGGGTAAGGGATTTGCGGTTGTGGCCACCGAAGTCAAGGAACTGGCCAAGCAGACAGCCAACGCCACCGAGGATATTCGCGGTCGGATCGAGGGCATCCAGGCGTCGACCGGAAAGGCTGTCGAATCCATCGGCCAGATCAGCGAGGTAATCGGGCAGGTCAACGATGTGTCCAGGACGATCGCCTCGGCGGTCGAAGAGCAGAGTATCACGACCAAAGAGATCGCCCAGAACATCACTCAGACTTCCGATGCGGCACAGATGGTCGCGGTCGCTGTGAGTGAATCGGCAACCGCCACACAGGAGATAACGCGGAACATCGCCGGAGTGGACGAGGCGGCCAGGCAGACTGCTCAGGGGGCGACACAGACCGAAGCGGCTGGCGGCGAGTTGTCGAGACTGTCTGACGAACTGGAGTCGCTGATCAGCCAGTTCAGGGTCTAGATACTTCACGACAGAAGAATCGGGACAGGCACACGCGTCTGAGGTACAGGGCACCGACTGCAGGCTGCTGGTGCCACTTAGACGAATTGCCTGTCCCTTCCTCTGTGGACTTTCCTTAAGACCAACAATCTCGGAGTTGCCCAGTGGAACCCACAAAAGTTCTCGTCGTCGACGATGATGATGCCATCGTGACCATGATCGGAGCACGACTGGCCAGGATCGGCATCAGCATCGTGCCCGCAGACCACGCCCGGCAGGGTCTCGCAAGGATGCAGGAGCATCACTTTCCAGTGGTGATTACTGATCTGTATATGCCGGGGATGCAGGGTGAAGAGCTGATTTGTACGCTAAAACGGGAGTACCCGTTCACGCAGATCATCGTGATCACAGGTGAGACAACGACCGAACGAATTCGCCGTTGCCTGACGCTGGGCGTGACCGATTTCTTCTTCAAAACCGAAGACCTTTCATCGCTTGACACGTCGGTCAGCCAGGCTCTTTGTCGATCCGTCCGCTGGCAGCACCATGTCAATGCAGACAATACTTTCCGTAAGGCGGCCTGTTCAAACTGTACGCCACTCCAAATCGTAGCGGACTGATCAGGCAGAATGTTTGAATTTCAGCAGCAGGGAAATGAAGGACAGTGATAAATCCCAGAGACATTCGCGTTCTGGTTGTTGGCGACACAGTCACGTACCGCAGGATCGTCAGTGACTCGCTTTCCACAATTCCAGGCATCAGTGTGGTTGGCTCCGCACCCAACGGCAGAATCGCGTTGGCCAGGATCGAACAGTTGCGTCCGGATATCCTGACGCTCGATCTGGAAATGCCGGTGATGGACGGCCTTGAGCTGTTAAGACAGTTGAAACAGTCGGGCAGTGATGTGGGTGCGATCGTGTTGAGCGGTATCACCAGGGAAAGCACGAACTTAACCATAACGGCCCTTGAGCTGGGCGCATTCGACTTCGTGGCAAAACCAAACGAAGGCAGTTCAGAGAAGAACGCCGAATGGCTGCAACAGCAACTTCGCTTAAGAATCGAAGCCTTTAGCCGCAGGAAACACACTAAAAAAATCCTGCATGGCCGGGACAATCAAAAGGCAACCAGAAACGACGCAGCACAGACAACGTGCGGAGTCACCGAACACGAGCCTGGTGATGTGGAGGTGGTCGCCCTGGGGATCTCAACAGGCGGACCAAAGGCGCTCAGTCACATGCTGCCGCAGCTTCCGGCTGACCTGAGTGCCGCCGTACTTATCGTCCAGCACATGCCCCCTGGCTTCACGAAGTCCCTGGCAAATGACCTGAACAAGCGGTGCGGTCTGCGGGTGTCCGAGGCGGTAGATGGCCAATCGGTTCTGCCAGGCCACGTTCTGATCGCCCCCGGTGGCAGGCAGATGAAGGTTCTGAGAGAGGAGGGTCAGTCGACGATTCGCATCACAGACGATCCACGGGAGAACAGTTGCCGCCCGTCGGTCGACTGTCTGTTTCGCAGCGTAGCCAGAGCATACGGCCCGAACGCTGTGGGTGTGATCATGACGGGCATGGGATACGACGGCGCCTTGGGATGTCAGCAGATGAAACAACGGGGAGCCCCGATCATCGCACAGGACGAATCGAAAGGTTACCTGATCGATAGTCGATTGGGAGCTCTGGCACAGGAGGCAGGCTGCACCAGTTTCAACGACTTCTGTCACAAGTCCCGCGCGAGTCGGACCCTGCAAATCCAGGTCATTGACGCCATCACGACCCAGGAGACGCTCTTTTTTCGAGACGCGTCTCCCTTTGAAGCACTGAAACACAAAGCGATTCCCGAGGCGATCGATGCCAGGATGGGAACATCTTCTTCCCGCAGGCTCCGCATCTGGTCAGCCGCCAGCAGCACGGGGCAGGAGCCCTACAGTATCGCCATGACGCTGGCCGACCTGTTGCCCGATATCCACTCGTGGGACATTAATATTCTGGCCACCGACATTTCTGACACGGCGCTCGCACAAGCCAGCTTGGGAAAGTACGCCAAACACGAAGTGCGCCGCGGAATGACACCGACAATGCTATCCCGACATTTTCGGGAAGAAGAGGATGGGTGGCGCATCAAAGATAACATCCGTTCCATGATACGCTTTGAACGCAGAAACCTTCTGAAACCGTTCACGGGACTGGGCCCGTTCGACATCATCTTCTGCCGCAATGTTGCCATATATTTCGACATCGATGTTAAACGGAACCTGTTCAACCGTCTGGCCGACCTGCTGACCCCGGAAGGTTACCTGTTTGTAGGTTCATCCGAGTCGTTGAACAACCTGGATCCACGGTTCACCCCACAACTCCATTGCCAGTCTGTCTTCTACCAACCCAACAAGCGTTCCTCTCTGGCCACGGCTTGATCACAGAATGCCCAAAGGGCAGGCCATAACCACATCATGAACAAACAGGACTTTGTTGCCGTTCCCCCGCGGCGGTTCGGTGAAACTGGTAATTGGACTGATTGGCCATGAAACGAAACGAGGTTATCGGAACACAGCCGACAGCCTCGCACCAAGGGATTCAAGCTGCACTCTTGTATACGGACAGGAAATGTAAGTGGGGTACACGACTGACTTGTAGATGATTGTCTTTCGGTGATTGCTGAAGAAGTCAATATGAGAAACGCCTTCTTCGAGATCGATTTCCGCGGTCCAGACTTTCTTCGTTTCGTCCCATTTCATGTCGGCCCATTGGTCATCGGGAAACTTATCTCTGAGATACGCCGCACTTCCGTCGATACCGCGATCATACGTCCACCAGATACGACCGCTTTCGGTACTCTGGCCGGTCAGAAAACTCACGGTGACCTCGATCCTGTTGCCAACTCGTTGATGAGCAACGGCTGGCGCATCCAACATCCCGGGCGCGTCATCAAAGAAATGCCCAATCAAAAATGCGGACTTGTTGGCCTGGTTCTTCTCGCCTGCCGGATGAGGCTTCTGCCCGTGACCGGCATTGCACTGCAGGTAAATGGGTATCTGCGGGTGATGTTTGCCTCCCCAGGCGATATCAAAGTTGACGAAGTCATGTGTCCCGGGGTGAAAATACATGTCGACGTCGCGCGCTTTGAGCTGTTTTAGGTTGCGGGTCACAAACACGTTGTCCGCCATGATCCCGGCAATCCGTTGAAGATCAGACCAGCTGTGGCCTGCCGCCAACGCTTGACGGTTGTAGATCGGGCCAAAGGTCCCACCCAGAAAAGGATGTCTAAGCAGCCGTTCCGGGCCTCCCTTTCCTGCATACTCAGTGATGCCATCAACATAGCGTTGATTGAAAGCCGCTAGCTCTTCCCACGCCGTTTCATCGCACAATCGCAGCGGCGAATCCCAGATTGGCGACACCGTAGCGTGAACCGCCGTTGTCCTTGGATCCAAAATGAGTACGGCACTCGGAGTGGCTCCGTTTTTGGACCCACCAGACATCGCGATCTTCCCCTTCTCGAAGTGCTCAGTCTCCGCGTAAGCCGCGGTGATCGTGCGCATCAGAGTGGCTGGCCAGCCCCAATACTGAATGGAATAGCGGGGGTTCAGCGTTTTGATAAACCTGTCGTTCATCTGCTTTCCCAGCTTCGCCTGGTCCGACTGGT
This sequence comes from Fuerstiella sp., assembly GCA_029941865.1. GTDB lineage: Bacteria > Planctomycetota > Planctomycetia > Planctomycetales > Planctomycetaceae > Fuerstiella. The sequence goes on from JAPYTO010000043.1 coordinate 33,824, forward strand.
TTAGCGTCTGAACCATGGTATGCACCAGCCCAACTCCGCCTTCGATCAGAACCTGATCCACTCCTTTGACGCGCATATCCCTCTGAAAATCACGCAGCTCATGGCCGCCTGTCAGGTGAAAGCCCTGCGCCTTTATGTCTGCCGGAACCACCATCCGAACGGGAATTCGGTAGTCCTGACCTGCCCACACATGGCCGACACTGATGTTGATGATCTTCTGTCTTGTGGCGACCGGGCCGTCGACCGTGTGCCAGTCTTTGATGACCTGAACATCCAGCGTGCTGGCATCAAGCATTTCCTGCATATCAATGACCGGTGTCTGCCCCTCGTCAGCGCCATGGGTCGGGAGCGCAACGCAGGCCAGTAGTGCAAGACCTGATACAGCTTTCACGACGATGCTCATCTCATGTTCTCCTCGAAACTGAACGACACCGAATCAAAAACCGTATCGGTCAGCGTGTCCGACAGTAAACACATTTCCCCACGAACAAGGTCGATACTTTTGCTGCGGATTCTGATGAATGGACGACAATGTCTGCCCTCCATAGCCAGAACCGGTTCCGTCAATTCGTAAACTGCTCCAGAATTTGTGTAGTCACCAATGCCTGGCACGCAATGGCGCAACGACCAGCGGGAGCGGACGGATGGTGTTCGAGCGATCGCTCGTTCCTGTTGCGGCTCGGCCGGATCAGTCGCGTTTCTTCCTGAGCTCGCGACTGGCTTGTTCAAGCGTCTTCCGTTCGGCGGCCGTCAGTGATGCTTCGCCGTGTTCGCCGATCTTTTTCAGGATGGCGTCCATTTGTTCTGCCAGTTTCTCGGAACGTCTGGATTTCACCGTGTCGCCGGCGCCAACAACCCGCAGACCGCGCCGCTTGCTCTTCCACCAGATCCGAATGCGATCCATTGCCGGATCCAGTCGGAAAGGATTCTTTGCGTAAAAGTAGCCGAAGGCCAGTCCCCCAAGGTGAGCTGCATGAGCAACGCCACTGGCCGACGGGTCGCCGGACAGTTGCAACAGGACGGGATGCAGATCGTAGACAACATAAAACAACACGACCCAACGGATTTCAACCGGGATGACGAAAAACAGGTAGATCTTCTGCCGCGGAAAATGGACCGCAAACAACATCGTCACCGCCATGACCGCGCCCGACGCACCGATCATCGGCACCCAGTC
>JAPYTO010000044.1 GCA_029941865.1 Fuerstiella sp.
ATTTGACCGGCAGAGAATAACTCTGACGCCTAATGGCCGTCTTGTGCCGTGCAATCTTGCGCGTAGGTGAAGTCATTCCCACACCATTCTATTCCTATTGAATTCAATCCAGCGTTCACGTAACGCATCAAAGTTTGGACGTGCGGATGCCTTCACAGGAAGCCCGGCTGGTAGTCCATGAAGTTGAGCATATTCGCCACCCTGCAAAGCATCTGACACGTTGATCGTGCGACACTCGGGATCCAGAGCAATCAGATGCTGGTCAAAAAGACGATGAACGTCCACACGGAGGAGGATCCCATTGCTGATTTGGTTCGACTGTGGGCCGTTGTACTCACGTACGCCAAACAGTTTCATGTGCACAAAGAAGCTGTACCAAAATTTTGTTTTGGAGTACGAGTACAAGTGCGACAACCTGCTGAATTCCGGCGTGCAGTTTCGCAGCAACGTGTACGCCATCGAATTGATTCTGGATGGCAAAGGCAAGAACAAAAAGATCGCAGCGGGACGTGTTCACGGTTACCAGGTCGAAATCGATCCGAACAAACCGGACCGCATGTGGAGCGGCGGCATCTACGACGAAGGCCGCCGTGGCTGGCTGTATCCGGGACTCAGAGGAGGCGATGCAAAAGCATTCACGAAACAGGGACAGGACGTCTACAAACCAGGCGCATGGAACTCAGTGAAAATCGAATGCGACGGACCACACATTCGCACATGGCTGAACGGTGAAGCTCGAGCTGACTTTGAAGACGACATGACGCCTCAGGGACTGATCGCTTTGCAGGTCCACGGCGTCGGCAAGCACCCGGAAGCCGTCGGCAAAACGATCATGTGGCGCAACCTCCGCATCAAAGAATTGCCGTAAGCGGGACGGCGGGGTGGCCCGCGGCCAATGCGAGCTGACGCTCGCATCGACGGCGGGCCGTCCCGGCATACGTGAATCCGATGACCTCGATCGAAGCGTCTGCAAGCAGTTTGGTTCACGTCGTTACTCTCCCGCTTGCGGGAGAGTCGGGCTATCAGGCCCGGAGAGGGCCTTTTAACGTCAACCATACATTCGCACGTCGACGCTTCAATCGCCCTCCCCGGCCGCTACCGCGTCCGACCCTCCCCTAAAAACGGGAGGGTAAAAATGTGTAGATACCAATGCCTATGTCCCGGCGTTATTGTCATGCAGCGACAGAGCGATGCCAAACTCATCGGCAAGACTCGACAGGTCTGACACGGTCGAAGCCATCAGCGGAATGCCGTCACGCAGACGATTCTGCATACATTTGAATTCCGGTTGGCCCGGAATCATAACACAATCAAATCCCGGTGCCGGCGGTGACTGGTTGAATGTCTGCATCATCACGTCCATGCCTCGCTTGATGGTGTCAGGGTCTCCAAACTGGTCCAGACGCAGCGCCGCAAAGACGTGGCCAATACCTTCCTGAGCGAATCCGTTTTCGGGGTCCTGACTCTTGTTATCGCCGAGTACCCGATCGGGATCAGGATTTTCGCGCCAGGCACCGGACAGCAGGCCGGTCAGAATCCAGCTGGCGATCGCAAGGCCGAATCCCTTGTGACCACCGAACTCGGTCGCGCCGCCCAACGGGACCATCTTGTCGACAGCCACCGGATCAGATGTGGGCTGATGCTGTGCATCCAAAGCCCACCCGAGCGGCAGAGCTTTCCCCAGTTCTTCCAGCATTTCGATGCGGTTAACGGGGACGACGGATGTTGACATGTCAAGCACGAAGGCCGGTCCCGTACCAGCTGGGCAGGCCATGGCCAGCGGATTTGTCGACAGCATCGGCAGCAGGCCGCCGAACGGTGCGACGGCCTTTGGTTGTCCATGGGGAAACAGATAACCCGTGGACGCGAAGCCAATCATGTCATGCTGTGTCGCCATGTGGGCATAATATCCGGCCGCGCCAAAGTGCGTTGAGTTGCGGACGGTGACAACGCCCATACCCTGAGAAGACGCTTTATCGATCGCCAGGGTCATTGCTTTCACGGAGGCAGAAAGTCCCATTCCACCGTTGGCACTTGTCGCGGCCGTCGTTGGAGAATCACGTTCCACGGTGAGCGGTACACCAGTTCGAATGACGCCATCGCGTCGACCGACTCCACCAGCACTGTCGATGTAGTAACGTTTAAGATTGCGGACGCCGTGTGTGTCAACGCCCCGCAAACTGGCCCACATCAAAACGTCAGTGGCCTTTTCTGCATCCGCGACGTCAGCACCGGACGCGACGAATACGTCGTGCATAAAGACACGAAGTTTGTCGTGCGAAATTCGTCGGCTTGTCATCTGTTTGCCCGGGGTATGCGAAAACACGTCGGCGTGACGAGAGAAAAAAGTGTGAAGCCTGGCTGATGTCGTGAAGCCGCCAGGAATCAGCGCAGTGCTTTGCCAAAGCCCAAACGTGGGGATGCATCATTCGCTGAACGCGTCGCCGCAGATCCTGACAGCGTGGATCTTATCGCAACAGCGGCGGAAGTTCGCTGCCGAAGGTGCAAACGCACGGCAATCGGCCTAAGGCCGCGCTCGCACACGAGACATGTAACGCAGAAAATAGCGTTCAAAATCTTCCAGGGGTCTGCCGGTCGCGGCTTCAAATTCCGCCAGGCGAGTCGTCGCATCGACTGGCTGCAGAGGCTTTCGATTTTGCAGATGTGACAAGAGACGATCAAAGGCTGCTCGGTCTGACCGAATCAGAAAATACGTAATCGCCCATCCTTCCGCGTAGGCGTCAGCCAGATTATCAGGGGTTTGAAACGCCTGATCAGATTCCAGCAGATCCGACAATGGCAGCCGAAGTCGATTCTGACTCGTGGCGGCCTTGAATCCCGGCAGATGAATCCGACTCACCTCACCTGGTCGACTCCAGACCGTCGAACTTCGGCCTGATGCCCGCTCAAAGAACACGGCCAGCCCTTCCGATAACCACATCGGATTGTCAGCATATCGCACCTGCAGCCCGGTATTAAATGCCAATTGATGCACGGCTTCGTGCACGATGGTTTCCACCTGGCGAGGCTTTTTCTTTAACTCACGGACGACATCCGAGTTGGTGCGGAATGCGCGGTCGCCGGACACTGCCGTGATCAGCATCTGATTGTCGCGGACAGAGTAGTAACCGGGGACGTCCGAGAAATCGGTATCCGGGTGCTGCCTGCGAGCGAACTCCTGAAACCGTGCGACGTCGCGAAACACCAAAACCGGCAGTTTCGCTGTAAGTGGCGTCAGCTGGACATCAGAGCCTTCGAAAAACTTCAGGTACTCAGCAAACACCTTTTCAAGCAATCGCCCGCAAAACTTCGTATACAATTCTGAAGCATCCGAGCAGATCACAAAGTGTTCGGTCTGATGGATGGCGGACCCGGCACCCGTTTGTTGCAACAGCAACGCCGCCAGTTCATCGGGCGGCAGATATGAAAAAGCGGCGGAACGTCCGACGGCGGACGTAAACTCTTTCGGCGTTAGATTGTGAAGACGGCCGGTTCGTTCTTCAAACAGAATGCCACCATCAGGTGCTTCGACCAGCACACGTCCCGTGAGCCGCGTTGGTGCCCCACCCGCACCGGAAGACGTTAATGTCACGGTCTGAAGAGGATCCTCCCCAAACGCGGCAACCGTCGTCAGGCAGAACAGGCACGTCATCAATTGCAGAAAGCGTCGGTGCATTTTGCCACGTTCATCTGAATGTTGACACCAGTCGTCGAGAAGATCGGACGCATTCACCACTTAAAGACCGTGAAGTACACAAAGTTGTCCGTTCCGCGACGGTTGATTGTGAACTCTACGTCAATTCCGCTACGTTTCGTATGGAACTGGCGAATCTCATCTTAAGCACTCTCGACCCGTATTTGGAAGCGGAACAGCATGGATCACTTTATCAGTCTGATTCTGGGTGGCGGCAAAGGTACGCGGCTGATGCCACTGACTCAGTTTCGTTCCAAGCCCGCCGTTCCCATCGCAGGCAAATATCGACTGATTGATGTGCCAATTTCGAATTGCATGCACAGCGGCGTCAATAAGATATATGTGTTGACGCAATTCAATTCCGTCAGCCTGCACCGACATATTCGACAGACCTACAGCTTTGATGTGTTCAACAAGGGCTTCGTCGAGGTCCTTGCGGCTCAGCAAACACCAGGTGATTCTGCGTGGTACCAGGGAACGGCCGACGCAGTTCGCAAACAGATTCGGTTTTTGAAAGAGCCAAACCTGCGATACGTCCTGATTCTTTCCGGAGATCAGCTGTATCGAATGGATTACCGCGACATGCTGACCACACATGCCGCTTCCGGCGCTGATGTGACGATTTCGACAATTCCAGTGAATGCCGCTGACGCTCGCGGATTCGGCGTCATGCAACTGGATGATACCGGGAAAGTGACGGGGTTTGTGGAAAAGCCGCAGGACGACACAGCTTTAGCAGCCGCGCGCACGCCTGCCAGCTGGATCGACCAGCAGGGCATCGAATCAAAAGGTCGTGAGTACCTGGCCAGTATGGGGATCTATCTGTTCAACCGTGACCTGCTGGTCGATCTGCTGGAATCGTCAGACGACGAAGATTTTGGCAAACACATCTTTCCGCAGGCGATCAACAACCATCGCGTGCAGGCTCATCTGTTTGACGGGTACTGGGAAGACATCGGTACGATCAAAGCGTTTTTTGATTCCAATCTGGCTCTGGCCGACCCCAATCCCGAGTTCACGTTCGCCGATCACAAATGGCCAATCTTCACGCGAGCTCGATTTCTGCCATCGACACGGATTGACGAGTGTTCTGTCAACCGCAGCCTGATCGCGGAAGGCTGTCAGATTGGCCCCGGCTGTCGAATTGAAAACAGTGTCATCGGAGTCCGCACTCAGGTTGGCAGCAATGTGACAATTCGCAACAGCGTCATCATGGGGGCCGACTACTACACCAAAGACCGTTCCCAGTCCTCGGAAGTACCAGGTCTGGAGAACGGCGTGCTGATTGATGGAGTGCTGGTCGACAAGAATGTGCGCATTGGAGCTGGCGCACGAATCATCGCTTCTGAAGCCCCAAACGGTGACGGCGACTATGACCAGGTGGCCGTCCGTGACGGCATTGCAGTCGTCAAGAAAGGTGCCGTAATTTCGGAAGGATGGAGTTTTTGAGACTCTAAAGACGGGCGGGCTCACTGTACCACACAGGTTTTGAATTAAGGCAGATCAGGGGGTCAGGGCCGGATCAAAGGGCGAAGCGACGCAGCTCCGGCAAAGACAGGACGGTGAGGCCTCGGTAGACCGAACGTGCCAGAACCTCCCCTCGCTTAGGCTCGACCCTCCTTGAAAAGGAGGGTGAAGGAAAGCAGTGCGATCTTCCGGACAGAGGATCCAGCAGGGTCAACCTGTGAATTCGGTCGGTTCAGATTGAGCTCGGTTGCGTCATTTACCAGCGGCACGCGGCATGGCAGGATTCCCCGTCATTCGATTCCGCTGGTCGTCAATCGAGCGAAAAATCATAATCACGGTCAACGCTTATCGCCCCACGCCAACATTGGCCGGTTGGCCCGGGCAGTCTTCATCGCTGGTGGATGAGAAACGCGCATTCCAGCTCCAGAACGGTTCTTCACCACACAACTACGATCGCCTCGCTCGATTTTCGAGAACGCTCAGCGTCGCTATACTCCGGCGAAACACGGTTAAAGGTTGGACAAATGGCACAAAAAACATATCTGGCGGTTGATCTGGGAGCGGAAAGCGGGCGCGTCATGGCCGGGCATTTCGATGGCCGGAAGATCGCGCTGGAACAATTCCACCGTTTTCCAAACGGTCCGGTGAATCTGGGCGGCACACTGCGCTGGAACCTGGTCAGTCTGTGGTCAGAGATTCAAAACGGATTGCGGGAAGCCGCTTCCCGGCTCAACGGCTCCGCCGTTTCCGTCGGCGTTGACACATGGGGAGTCGACTTTGTGCTGATGAACCAGCACGATGAACTGCTTGGTCAGCCGTGGAACTACAGAGACACACGCACGGAAGGGATGTTGCAGAAGGCATTTTCGCGTGTGCCGCGGGCCGAGATTTTCGCAGAAACCGGGCTGCAATTCATGCAGATTAATTCGCTGTACCAGTTGCTGGCCATGTGTGATCGGGATCCCGCTCTGGTGTCGCAGGCAAAACGCTTTTTGATGGTGCCGGATTTCTTTCACTGGTGCCTGAGCGGCAGTCGCGTTGTCGAATTCACGAATGCCACAACGACTCAAATGCTGAACGCGAAGACTCGGGACTGGGCCTTCGACATGTTACGGAAGTTCGAGATCCCCACCGAAATGTTTCCGGAAGTCGTGTCTCCCGGAACAAATCTGGGGACACTTCGGAATGAGGTCGCCGAATTCACCGGTCTGGGCAAGCTGAATGTCGTGACACCGGCAACTCACGATACCGGAGCGGCCGTCGCTGCCGTGCCGACTCGCAGAACGGGTCGTGCCGACTGGGCCTACATCAGCAGCGGAACATGGTCGCTGATGGGCGTCGAGGTGCAAGAGGCCGTTCTCACAGAAAAGGCCCTGCAGCGAAACGTCACCAATGAAGGCGGCATCGACGGCACCTATCGATTGTTGAAGAACATCATGGGGCTGTGGCTGGTGCAACGCTGCAAAGTTGCCTTTGCTCAACGCGGCAAAGACATTGATTATTCAGAATTGATTCGGCTGGCAACGGAGGCGTCCGCATTTCGATCGCTGGTTGACCCGGACCGTCCGGAGTTTCTCAGTCCGACGGATATGACCGCCGCCATTGCCGAAGAATGTCATCGCACCGGACAACCCGTACCGGAAACGGAAGGCCAGTTTGTGCGTTGTGCCCTCGAAAGTCTGGCCCTGAAATACCGTATGGTGCTGGGATGGATGGAGGAGTTGACGGGAGTTCCGGTCGAAGTGATTCACATCGTTGGTGGCGGAACACAGAATCAACTGTTGAATCAGTTTACTGCGGACGCATGTGCTCGGCCTGTGTTTGCTGGCCCAATTGAAGCCACGGCACTGGGAAACGTCCTGTTGCAGGCTCGAGCTGCCGGAGATATTTCTTCTTTGTCGGAAATCCGCGATGTTGTCCGAGGTTCTGAGACGATTGGCGAATACACTCCTCGGGATTCCGCCGCGTGGGAAGATGCCTGGGGACGGTTCAAGCAATTGTGTGACGTAGAGAGAAACAACTGACTACAGCGTATTGCGCTGACTCGTGGCCGCGACAGACGCGTTCCAGCCTGAGAAAACGGCATGCCCACGAGCCAGAACGGTTCGCGAGAATAAGTAAACTGACTGATGGGACTATTTGATCGACTGAAAGCCGGACTGCAGAAAACCAGGGACATCCTGCGCACGGACGTGCGGGACCTGTTCAAGGCCGGCGACGTTCTGGACGAGAGTCTGCTGGAAGAATTTGAGGGACGACTGATCCGCACGGACATGGGTGTGGCCGCGGCCGACCGCATTACTTCACGACTGCGTGAGGAGCACGGTGGCCGAACGGTTGATGTCGACGCCATCTGGGACACCATTCGCTCGGAACTGCGAGAACTGCTGAAGAGCGATGAGGCCACAACATGGGATTCAGCCGACCCGTTGTCGCCGCTGAACAAAGCCGAATCCGGCCCAACCGTGATTCTGGTGGCCGGCGTCAACGGTGTTGGTAAAACCACGTCGATTGCCAAGATTTCAAATCTGCTGCAGAAAAACGGAAACAAAGTTGTGCTGGCCGCCGGAGACACGTTTCGGGCCGCGGCCGTGGAACAGTTGACCATGTGGAGTGAACGGCTGGGCTGTGACATCGTGCGGAAGGACAGCGGAGCCGACCCGGCCTCGGTGGCCTACGAAGGTGCCGTAAAAGCCGTCGAACTGAATGCCGACTATCTGATCATCGATACAGCTGGTCGCCTGCAGACTCAAAAAAACCTGATGGACGAACTGGAAAAGATTCGTCGCGTCATTCAGAAGATCATTCCGGAAGCACCTCACGAAAGCCTGCTTGTGCTGGATGCCACGACCGGGCAAAACGGACTAAGCCAGGCGAAGAGCTTTTCTGCGGCAGTCGAATGCACGGGTCTGGTTCTGGCAAAACTTGACGGGACGGCTCGTGGTGGAGTCACAGTTGCCATTCGCCAGGAAATGGGCATTCCCGTAAAGTACATCGGAGTCGGGGAAGGCATCGACGACCTCGAGTTGTTTAATGCCGATGGATTTGTCGACGCCCTGTTTGCGAAATAAGCACCTTTGGTGCATGGTGCAGTTTATGTCTCAACGCGATTACTACGAAACGCTGGGTGTCTCTCGATCGGCTTCAGCCGACGACATCCGCAAGGCTTACAAGAAGCTGGCTCGACAGTTTCATCCGGATGCCAATACCGAAGACCCCGGCGCACAAAAGAAATTTGCCGAAATTACCGAAGCCTACGAAGTTCTGGGCACCGACGAAAAACGGAAAAAGTACGACCAGTTCGGGCATAACTGGAGCAAGGTCGGGGCTGGCCAGGGTGGCAGTCCGTTTGGTGGCGGAGGCGGTGCGCAGTTCGATCTGAACGACATCCTGGGCGGCATGTTTGGCGGCGGAGGAGGAGGGAGTCCGTTCGGCGGAGGACGACGGCAGACACGTGCCCGGAAAGGACAGACCGTTGAGGCCGAGATCCGAGTGCCGTTTCAAGTCGGTGTGGCCGGGGGCGAGCACGAATTAACACTGCAGACCAGCGGCAAGACAGAACGCCTGACCGTCAGGATTCCAGCGGGAATTGACGACGGTGGCAAAGTGCGTCTGGCCGGGCAGGGCCACCCAGGGTACGACGGAGGAGCTGCCGGTGACGTGATTGTCACGATTCGTGTGTCAGCTCATCCCTGGTTCCGCCGAGAAGGAAAAAACCTGCTGGTCGACGTGCCGATTACTCCCTCAGAAGCAGCTTTGGGGGCAAAGGTCGAGGTGCCAACATTAACCGAAGGAACACTGGTACTGACTGTTCCTGCCGGCACTTCCGGCGGTGCCAAAATGCGTCTGCGAGGCAAAGGCGTGCCTGATCGAAAGACGGGACAAACCGGCGACCAGCTTGTCGTCATGAAGATCGTCACGCCGAAGGATCTGTCTGAAGAGGCTGCAGAACTGTTTCAACAGCTGATGGAAGCGGCTCCGCAGAATCCACGCGACGGGCTGTGGTCGTAGCGTCACTTCGCGTCTTTCCCATGCCACGATTTGCTGACAGACGGGTGACTGCGCAACGTGCTGTGGATTGCGGGCCAGGTAATTCCATGAGCTTTCCCGCCCGAATCACTGCATTCCGCAATCGTTCACTCTAAACTTGGTGCAAACATTCCGCAATTTTTCCGTTTCCTGACAGTAGATCGCCAAATGGAACGTCTCGTAAGCACTGACGACTTACAGCCCGGTGATCGTCGTTCGGTTATTGTTGATGATATTCCGGCACTGGTCGTGCGTATCGGTGATGAATACTATGTGGTTGAGGACGTGTGTTCTCACGATGGCCAGCCATTGACGGATGGCCCCATCACTGATTGTTCGATCACATGTCCTCGCCACGGGGCCAGGTTTGATTTGAAAACCGGAGCCGCCTTGTGCATGCCGGCAACTAAAGGCATTCGAACATTCACTGTGGAACTCAGAGACAACGCCGTCTGGGCCGCACCCAGGTAAGGCCAGCAGTGTGAAGTGGTAAGACTCCCGATCCACTATCACCAGAATCCAACAACCATCGCCGGAGAAACACCGTGTCTACTGACGAAACAAACACAGCCCCTGCCGAAAACGCAGAAACAAACCCGCCCGTACCTGTTGCGGAAGTTGCCGAGGGCGAATCAGCCGAAACCTCAGCGGCTTCTGAAACAACAGCATCCACGGCCACGGACTACATTGAAGCCTTGAAGCAGGTCATCGACCCGGAATTGATGATTAACATCGTGGACCTTGGTCTGATCTACACCGTCGAAGAAGACGAGGGAAATTCTCGCAAAGTCAACATCGACATGACATTGACCAGTCCGGCCTGTCCCGCAGGTCCTCAGCTGATCCAGCAGTCGAAGATGGCGCTGGAACGACTTCACGATGTGGATGAAGCGGTCATCAACATGGTCATGTCTCCACCATGGACGCCCGAACGAATGACCGACGATGCACGAGACCAACTCGGAATCTTCTAAGATATTTCGGGAAGTCCCAGCACCATTTTGCCCGCGTCATCTCAGCGGGCCAACAATTTCTGACGTTATCTCACATCGCCCTGCGGGCTGCACCGCACCAGGATTTCAGAACATATGACTCACTCAATTCTTCTTAACGGTGCATGGATTGCTTCAGAAGCAACTCAGACTTTTCAGGCGGCGAACCCCGCCACTGAGGAAACCTTACCGGGCGTGTTTCCGGTCAGTCCATGGTCGGAAATCGACAAGGTAATTCAGGCGGCCGCGGACGCTGCGAAGGAAATGAGAGGCTGGCCGGGGAATCGATTTGCGGAATTCCTTGACACCTATGCCGACGAGATTGAGGCGCGCACCGATGAACTGGTCGCTGCTGCCAACGCGGAAACAGGACTTCCGGTATCGCCACGCCTGAAAGACGGTGAACTCCCGCGAACCACCAATCAACTGCGACAGGCGGCCGAGGCTGCTCGCACGGATTCCTGGCGCTGTCCGACCATCGATACAGCCGCTGGCATCCGTGCCATGTTCGGACCCATTGGTCCCGTGGTTGTGTTCGGGCCGAACAATTTTCCATTTGCCTTTAACGGAATTGCAGGCGGGGACTTCGCAGCGGCGATTGCCGCCGGAAACCCTGTGATTGCCAAAGGCCACTCCTGCCATCCGGAAACCACGCGAATTTTCGCAGAAGCCGCCCTGGCGGCCATCGAAAAGACCAACATGCCAAAAGCACTGGTGCAGTTGGTCTACCGGACCAGCCATGAAGACGGCTACAAACTTGTGTCCGATTCGCGAGTCGGAGCGTCCGGCTACACCGGTGCACGGCACACAGGTCTGAAACTGAAGGCCGCTGCTGACGCTGCCGGCAAACCCATGTATCTGGAACTGTCCAGTATCAATCCGGTGTTCATTCTGGAGGGAGCACTCAACGAACGGGCCGATGCGATCGCCGACGACTTTACCGGTAGCTGCCTGATGGGGACTGGTCAGTTCTGCACAAATCCGGGTCTTGTTGTCGTTCCGGCGAACGATGCCGGCAATGGCTTCGTCAAATCCGTCGCGGAAAAATTCGGGGCCGCGGCGGTGGGCACGATGCTGAGCGAAGGGGTCCGCACGAGCTTTGCGGCCGGAGTCGAAACACTTCAGAAAGCCGGAGTCGAAGTTGTTGCGGGCGGACAAGCGGGCGGAGGAACGGGCGTTTCGTTTAACAACACTCTGATGATTGTCGGCGGAAGCCGTTTTCTGGAAGATCCGGAAGTCTTCCAGACCGAAACCTTTGGCAACGGCTCATTAGTGGTGCTGGCGGACGATGTGGCGCAGATGATGGCCATTGCGGAATCTCTGGAAGGCAATCTGACCGGCTGCGTGTATTCAGACACAGAAGGCAGTGACGACGATTCGTATGCGACCATCGAACCGGCACTGCGAACCAGAGTCGGGCGACTGCTGAACGACAAAATGCCAACCGGCGTTGCCGTCTCGGCCGCGATGAACCACGGTGGCCCATTTCCGTCGACCGGTCATCCGGGCTTTACCGCCGTCGGAGTACCCGCTGCCCTGACACGTTTCGGCATGCTGCAGTGTTACGACAACATTCGCCCCGAACGATTGCCGGTGGTATTGCTGGACAGGAATCGTAACGCCGCCTGGCGCCGAATTGACGGCAACTGGAGTAAAGCTGACGTGGGATAGAACAAATCCCTTCGGGGGGTTCCATAGACGAATCCAGGAGCCACAGCGACGCCGCTCCGGCAATCAGGATGAACTGAAACGGGAGTGCGCTAACGATGCCGGAACAGCGCTTCGCTCGGTCACGGCCTACTGCTGATGGGTTGCAAGTTCGTAGGTCCGGCTGTGCCGGACGATTGACGACGCGGACGTTCCAGCGTGCTTGCACGCACCGTGTCGGCCGAACCCATAGTCTCCGAGCGGTAGCTCGCACAAACCGTCGAAGACGGACCACACACTAGAATGTCTGCCGCAGGTATCTGAGGAATCTTTGTCTCAAGGATGCGGAACGCGTGTGAATCCGTACCCGGCCGACGGAATACAACGGTGGTGGCACAGCAACGCGATCGTTAAGCCGAATGCTGACAAAGTAGGTGACGACGTTGGGCGAGATCCCATCTTCCGTCGGCTGGCCGCTTGCCAGTCCGGCGATCGCCCACTGAACCGGCAGCGAATTCGCTTCCAGACGTTCGACCGATTCCACCACAGCCGAAATTCCATAGGTGCTTCCGGTATTCGGCAGAAACTCCACCTGCTGCCCCTGGCAGACGAATTCCACATCGTCTTCGTGGACACCGGCACTGATGGTCAGGTCGAACGGTTCTCCGACGTAACCCAGCAACGTGCCGCGTTGAATCCATGCACCCGAGTTTCTGTTCTGCACAGCCGTTCCGTGCCAGTGGGCGGGCAGAGGATCATCGCGCCGCGGGACCGCCGGTGGTGGAAGAAACATTCCATCCGTCGGACTCGTGACGACCAGCGATGCGGCTTCGGACCGGAATTCCGCAAGCCGTTTTTCGGCAGCAATCTTTGATTCCCGCAACGCTGGAATCAATTCGGAGTTTGCAGTGGCTGGATTCTTCAGCAACGAATCCAGTTGCAGGGCAGCTTCAGTCTTACCGCTGCGCAAATTCTGTTCGGTCTTTTCCAGATCAACGTTATGCAGCTTTGCCAGGACACTGCCCGATGTGACGTGATCGCCGTAACGACGAACCGGTTCCAGCACACCTGGCAAAGTTGCGTACACCGGACGTGACGCCGGTTCCACAATCGCCGGAGCAATCACTGAATGGGGCAACGGAAATTCGGCAAGCAGCAACAGCACGACAGCTGCAATCGTCATGCGGAACCACGATCGTGAATTGGCCTCGTCGTGTTCGAGAATTCGGAACAGAAATGTGACAACGGGAATAATAACGAATCCGGTCAGGATCACAGCCGAAAGGAAATTCCCCAGAAACTGCACGTGCCACTCACGGGACATGACATCCACAAGTTTCAGAATCGCCAGGGTCAACAGAACTCGGTAGGCAGCCGACGCAAGGCCGTATGCCAACAGAAATCGACGAGTTCGTATGGGCTCGATGGAAACGCTGTCATGGCCCGTGACCAGTCGCAGCAGTGTCTGCTGCACCACGGCTGATGCGCGTGACGCGAGGTTGGGAATACCAACCCAGTCAGTCAACAGAAAATATCCGTCGAATCTCAGCAGCGGGTTCCCATTGAACAGAATCGTGTTGACGGAACACAGTACCACCGTGTTCAGCAACAAAGACCGAGTGGTGCCTGGTGCTGCGAACGACCACAACAAAACAAATACGGCTGCGATGAACAGTTCAATCAGGATCCCGGCGGCGGTGATCAACATGCGTTGTTGACGAGGCAGCAGCCATGCATCCGACACGTTGGTGTAAAGAACGGGTGTGAACACCATCAGCATGACGCCACATTCGTTGCACTCTGCGCCAAAGTATCGCGCAGTAAACGCGTGGCCCGCTTCGTGCAGGACCTTGACGGTCACAAAAACAAGCAGCATGACAATCATATTCTGCGGGCCCAGAAAGTCTGCCATCGACGGCAGAGCCTTCAGCAGTTCGCCAAAACGCAGACCGACGACCGTGATGGCCAGCAGCCCAATCATTATCATCGTGCGCACAACAACTGGTTTGTACAGGACTGACACCAACGGCATTGCCGCGTCCAGCATTCGCGAAGGATTGAGCAGTCGACGCTGCAGACGCAGAATTCGAAACAAAGGACTGATGAGTCTCAGTGGAGATGTGGAAGACGCCTGAGGATCAAGACGAGCCGAGTCTCCGCCGCGGAGTTGCCGGATCAGCTGATGTCCGGCCAGCACACGCACAAACTGTCCCAGATCGTCCGGAACCAGACGTCGTTCCGGGCAAAGCTGACGAGCTCTGTCGAGCACTTCCGCAAAGCTGATGCGGCCATCCATCAGGTTCAAAACAGAGTATTCGATATCATCAAGGTGCGTGTAATGCAGCGTCAGCGGATCCTTGACGACCCAGCCACCGGAATCGTGGGGGACCGCCACAAGGTCATCGCGTTTTAACCATGGAAACTGCACGTCAGGACCTAATACAGAATGGCCCGCTCACCTTCATCGAAGCAATGAAGCGGGCCATACGGATCGTTGTTCTTCTGAAAGACTATTCGATCACCATCGAAGCATTCATGCCGGGCAGGGCCTGCATGTCTGCGTTCACAAATTCGGCCCAGAAACGAACCTGCTGATTGACAGGGTCAACCTGCGGACTGACAAAGGTAATTATTCCCTGCAATTGAACCGGTTCACGAACGGATTTCAGATCGATCGTGACGGACCGCCCGACCAGATTTTTCGACGCCTGTTGCGCCTGCAGAAAGCCTTCCGCGCGCAGAGTCTTCAGGTCAATCACCCGCCCCACCGGTGCGCCAGGTTCGACCCATTCCCCAACATGGCGTTCGACTTCTACAATCACGCCATCGAAAGGAGCACGAATGTTGCGATGCTCCAGTGCCAGTTCCGCCAACGCGACGTCATTGTTGTGAATCTGCTGGTTGATTCCGGCCACCATCAGATTCTTCTGTTCCTGCTTGACCAGGGTTTGATAACGAACAATCTCCTCAGACTTCTGTTCGATTGCAGCGCGCTCTGCGTCGGGTTTCAGCTGGTTAATTCGGTGATTTGTCTGCGCCTGGATTATTTCCAGTTTTCCTTTACGGACGGCGGTTTTCAGACGGTCGATTTGAGATGCGGAAATACTTCCATCGAAAGAGTCTTTCGCGTTTTGAGCACGTTGTAATTCCAACTGCCGCAGTTCTGTGTCGGCAGCGGCTACCTGAACCGGTATATCCGTTTCCGCTTCTGTTTCGGCGATCTTTAACGCGACCTCCTTCACGCGTCGACTGGAAACAGATTCCTTCAGTTGGGCGTTCGCGGTCTGCGTCGGCAGATCATCGACGGCTCGCAGCCGCGCAACCTCAAGATTCAGTTCCGTTGCTTTCAGCTTCAGTCTCTGTTGCTGATTTTCAAGTACAGCAACGATTTGCCCCTTCCTGACAGACTGACCTTCTGTGAAAGAAACCTCTTCCAGTGTCCCGGCGTCTCGCGCAGGAATATCGGATTCCCGCACCAGACTGATGGTCACCTGTGACACGTGAATTTTCTGTTCGTCAGCGCACAAACTCCGCAGCTGGCCAACGACGCAGATGAGCACTACGGCAGTCAGAGCAGACCGGGCCACGTTTGTGGAACGGCGCGGGACAGCAGTTGTTTCCTTCATTGATTAGCCTCCTGAAGTGGTGTGGCCGCAACCAAAATCGAGCTGCCGCTCGAAATCAATCTGTCCGCTCACGCAGGTCGCTGAAAAACACGACCCTCCGTGTATCGGCAAACTTCACGAAGAAACCACGGAAAGTCGCCCCATGACAGTGGAGGATATCGCAAAGCTGAGCAAATTGCTCGGTCAGTTCTTGAAACGTTTTGCGGGCCTGGCAACTCAACGCGGTTGGCGAAACCGCGACAAACCGGGCACAAGACAGACGGCACAACCACCACACAGACTCACGCAAGTGGCATCACGTTGCCGCTCGATGGGAGAAAACGGAATTCCGCCACGCTCGTCACGAGCAACGACGGCAAAGCGAGTTTCACGCTGAAACTCCCCACCGGTCGCACGGCAATGTAAGGCTGGTGCTACGACAGGGACGGAAAGAAATTTGCGGCGCCCACTGCGTGTATGTACGTCGGCTGTAACGCGCAGAACATTCAAATGCCGGCGGTGACAAAACCGTGCTGAGACGGAATTTTCGGATCCAGCAGGAAATCGGAAAAAACACAAATCACCCAGACAAGACCAGGCGTTCTTATGTCTCATTTAGCCAGAGTCACGGGCAGCCCGTAGAGTGCCGCTGCCACGGGGATGGCGCATCCGGGACAAAGCACTGGCCGATTACGGCACGGTCGTTGCGGATAACGGTCGGCTTCTGATCATTGGCAAGGGTGAACTCCTGTTAATGAACGCCGATGGCCGCCCAGAAATCAGTTCACGACAGCGAGTCTTTCCGGAGGACCTGCCGATTTACTCCCACCCGGCGATCATTGGGAATCGTCTGTATATTCGCGGGGAATCAGGGCTCCGGTGCCTGGGGCTTTGACATAAGCTGCCGCGCTGGATGCCGCTCGCCACCATGCCGTGTGAGCCGCCCGTGGAGTGCAGGGCGCGGCCACGAATCAGCGGAAAACACGGTGGGATTTGCTGGCGACCGTTTGTCGTCGGACGAACGCGTGCTTCAAAACCAGGCAAAGCGTACCTGTCGCCAGAACTCGATTACCTCTCGAAACATAACAAATCCCAGAGAACGTCGGCCGCAGGCGATCCTTGCCGTCACCGTTGTCCCGGGACGAAGTTCCGCTTGTGGTATTGTGGTTAACAATGCAGTGGCTCGACAGGTCATTTGACCGTCATGGACTTCCACAGCATTGTCCACGTGAGTAAGCGTTGTCGTCCAGTCCTGTTCGGGCGCGGAACGCACGACGTAGCGAATCGGAAGAAGTTCTGCAGACTGGTGGCGAGCATTCGTGACATAGGACATTCGGTCATCCGGTATGGAAATTTCCAGCTGCCAGCGGCTGTCGGTCGGCACAATCTCCAGCAGCAGTTGTCCACGTTGAACGGGCCGTGACATCAGTTCCTGCTGCGAATCACGTCGAAAAACCGTTCCGGCAAACGGAGCGGTGATCTGCAGTGACGCCAATTGTTTTTCGACGAGTACTTTTTGTTCCTTTAGATTCTGCAACTGCTGTTTCAGCTGTGCTTCTTCGCCACTGAGTTGAGGGTCTCCTCCCGACAATCGTGTCGCATGCACGGAAGCCAGCCTGGCCGTGGTGGTGTCGATGTCGCCCTGCACACGCCGGTGCTCGAGGTCCAGATCGGGGTTGGAAAGTTTCAACAGAAGCTGACCTGCCTGCACCACGTCTTCGTTCTGAAACCTCACGTCGTCGATCGTGCCGTTCTCTGGCGCGAAGATCCGGCGCTGATTCGTCGAAACAATCTGCCCTGGTGCTTCGACTTCGAAATCAGCGGGACAGATCGACAGCACGGCCAACAGCACGGCGGCAACCACCAACCAGCGAATTTTTCCGCTGTGGATGACCTTACCCAGCAGCGTCCGTTGTTGTTCGTGCAGACCGGCAAAGACCGGACCGGCAGCAGCCAAAAGTTGTCGCAGCAGCTGTTCGTTGGGACGTTCTGTGTTGGTGAAGACTTCGACCGACATCACCATCGGGAAGTCAATCGATTCATCGCCCGACGTTGCCAGGGCAGCCATTCGAATGGCTGCCACGTCGCCGTGTCGCAGAACAGCCGCTGCACCGGCAACGCCTGCTTCATCAATCTGGTCCAGTTCTTGCCATTCCGATGTGGCAATAGCGGACTGCGCTGCGTGACTGTTGTTCACGACGTCTTCAATCGCCCGCACCGTCTCGGCTTCCACGTTCGGAGTTCGAACGCCGGTCATCGCTTGAACCCGGTACCGTTCTCCACGCCGCAAAAGTACGGCAATGCGACATCGACCCAGAACCGCCGGTCCGTCCTGAGCAAGCACCGACGCTGCCGCTTTGAAGTTTGAACTCAGATGCAGACGTCCGATCGTGCTGGCGAGTTCCGTCTGAGCTGTCAGCAGATGCTCGTAACGTGACATCAAATGACGACTCACCCAGCCGCCCACATCGTCGACAACAGCACGCGCACCTTCAATAAAGGTTTGTTGCGGAGCACTAAGTTGCTCAAATGTCACTCGCATCACACAGGACACCTGGTCCGCAAGTTTAGCGGAAACGGTCAGCAGGCGCCGCGAGGGTGACGTTGCTGACGCAGAATCTGTCAGAACAAACGCCTCCTCAGCTGCTGCCGTAATCTCCGCCTGTATGAATTCCGATGGTGCCGGGGACTGACCGTCCGGTCTCAGTCCTTCGACTCCGGTTGGGCGCGCGAGCCAGACGCTGATGTCGTGAACCGCACCAAGACACTTCAGGGCTGCGACGGCAAGATCGTGAATGTCGGCAAAAACAACGTCAGCACCGATTGAAGCACGCTCCAATTGGTCCAGTCTGGTTTCGAAGTCGCTCAGCCACGAATGCTGCATGAAGCCACGCCAGCCAACATCAATCGGATTTCACAAAAGCCACACCGTCTCTTTATCGGCCACCATGCCGGGAAGGCAACGTTGATATGGAATCTGAGCAGGCGAAAACGACTTTTCAAGGTCACGGACGTCACGATCTCGCCGGCAACACCCGGTAATCGCGACAATCCGTACATATTCCGCGGAAGATTCGTTCAGGGAAGAACGGACAATTCGTCCCGACGGTGGCGATTCCCCGGTAAGTTGGCAATTCGACAGCCATCCAGTGCGTCGTCAAACTTTACTTCTGGGGAAGCGTACATTTAACGGCAAGCCGTAGGCGACTTCGATTTGGCCCGGAAAACCAACGCCTCCGGCTCACCGTTAAACGAATCCGTATGAAGCGCAACCGCCGCTTTTAGTGTTGACGCTGCACCAGCACGCATTTCGACGTCACTGAAAACCATGGCATTCCTGTCTGCGCGACAGTTCCGTCTGAACAGATTTTCAACGCCCCGTGGTCGAATTTCGCCGACTGACTTAATGTCCTTTCTCAACGCGTTTACAATATCGGATCGCTAAAGATCGCATCGCGCCGTTTCCACCCTGTTGATGAAGGGATCATTCCTTGCTCACTCGTTTTTCACAATACGCCACGATGGCCGCATTTCTGTTCGTGGCCGTTTGCCGTCACGATTCGGCCGCACAGGATTTGTTTTCCGGCATTGATCCGGACGGGTTCGATCATTCCGTCCGACCGCAGGACGACCTGTATCAACACGTGAACGGCCGCTGGCTGCTGAGTACTCAGATCCCTGCGGACAAATCGAACTACGGTTCCTTCACGGCCCTGGACGACGCTGCTCGTGAAAACATCCGGACAATCATTGAAGAGGCGACAAAGAATCCGGTCGATGCCAACGGTCAGAAGGTCGGTGATTTCTACGCCAGCTTCATGAACGAACGGCTCATCGACGAGCGTGGACTGAAATCCATTCAGCCGGCACTTGATGCGATCGCAAATCTGTCCAGCAGAAAAGACCTGTTTCGCCACTTCGGCCATTTGCAGACGATGGGCATCGGCGGACCAGTCGGATTCTTCGTATCGACGGATGCCAGGGATTCCAGTCGCTACCTGGCGGCCATTGTCCAGAGTGGAACGACCTTGCCCGATCGGGATTATTATCTTGAGGACGATGAAAAATATCTCAGTGCGCGTGTTGCCCTGAAGAACTACATCATAAGACTTTTCGAACTGGCCGGACTGCCGGATGGCAAGTCGTCCGCCGAACAGATTCTGGAACTGGAAACCAAACTGGCCAAAGCACAGTGGTCACGTACCGAACTTCGCGATGCGGAAAAGCGATACAACAAATACTCAGTCTCTGATCTGCCGGAACTGACGCCCAATCTACCGTGGTCCGTCTTCTTTGACGCTGTTGGTGTTAAGGATCTGGCCGAGGTCAACGTGTTGACTCCCAGTTATTTTCAGGCACTGGAAACGATTGGCAATGAGACAAAAATGAACGCGGCGAAGGCGTATCTTTCGTTTCGGTTGCTGGACGGCGTCGCACCTTTGCTGCCGAAACCATTCGTTGATGCTCACTTCGAACTGCATCGCAAACAGCTGGCCGGAGTGCCGGAGCAAAAGCCTCGCTGGAAACGCGGAGTTGATGCCACAAGTGGCGGCGGGGCAGGGGACTTCGGTGTGCTGGGCGAGGTCGTGGCTCAAATCTATGTAACCAAACACTTCAAACCGGAAGCCAAGCGGCGGATGGACGAACTGGTTGGCAATCTGATGAAGGCCTACGAAAACAGCATCGACGACCTGGCCTGGATGACCGATGAAACAAAAATGAAGGCACTGCAGAAGCTGCATAAGATCACCCCCAAGATTGGCTACCCGACAAAATGGCGCGACTATTCGAAGCTCGAAATTCGGCCGGACGATTTGATCGGCAACATGAGACGGTCCGCACTGCATGAACATCAGCGCATGATCGACAAACTTGGCAAGCCGGTCGACAGGACGGAATGGGGCATGACGCCTCAAACGGTCAACGCCTATTACAATCCCGGCAAGAATGAAATCGTCTTCCCGGCCGCCATTCTTCAGCCCCCGTTTTTCGACCCCAATGCTGATGACGCTGTCAACTACGGTGGTATCGGAGCGGTGATCGGCCACGAAATCAGTCATGGCTTTGACGACCAGGGCAGCAAGTACAACGGCGATGGCAATCTGGAAAACTGGTGGACGGACGAAGACCGCACCGCTTTCGAAAAACTGACAGGTCAGCTGGTCGCGCAATATGCCGGGTATGAGGCGTTGCCCGGGAAAACTCTCAACGGCAAATTGACGCTCGGTGAGAACATCGCGGACCTCAGTGGCATGGCAATCTCCTACAAAGCCTACATCCTGTCACTGAACGGCCGAAAGGCACCCGTTATCGATGGACACACCGGGCCACAACGATACTTCCTGGGTTGGAGTCAGATCTGGCGGCGTCTGTATCGCGAAAAAGAACTTGTGCGCCGACTTGTGGTTGATCCACACTCTCCGTCGGCATTTCGCGGGAACGGTCCTGTCACAAACCTGAACGCTTTCTACGAGGCATTTGACGTCAAACCCGGCGACAAACTCTACAAGCTTCCCAAGGATCGCATTCAGATCTGGTAATGCCCGGCTTCGCCGGATTAGTCGAGCCGTCTTCGCCGGCCGGTTGGAGCTGACGCTCGGAAGGTGTCAGACCGCTTCCGTTGGTGGCTTCGAAGATGCGTACAACAAACGAGCCGTTGTTTTCTGCGAAGTGAAGGTGCGGCAATACAAGCGATAAGCGCAAGCGAGTGGGTCTGGTGCGTTTGAGATACACACTTGCTTGCACGGCGGGCCTGTATCAGGAACGGAAAATCCTCATGAGTCCTCACCCGCAGAGCTGGTAGTTTACAGTTGAGAATTAAGATGACCGATCGCAGTCTGTTTTCCTGGGGCCGGGGCTTCCCGTCACAGCACTCGCTGACCCAACTTAATGGTCCGGGATCACATTCCCGATTCGCCATTTCATGCATGGCAGTTTGTGTGCTTGTCATCTGTCTGGGGTTACGTCCGGCAACTGCCAAAGACCACGCGGCCGATCGGCCCAACGTGCTGTTCATCGCCATGGACGATCTGAACGACTGGATCGGTTGCCTGGGCGGGAATCCCCAGACAATCACGCCGAATCTCGACCGCCTTGCCGCCAGCGGAGTGCTGTTCACCAACGCTCACTGTCCCGGTGCCGCCTGCAATCCTTCGCGTACAGCCATCATGACCGGTCGCTCACCCCACCGTTCCGGCCTGTATGCAAATGGCCAGAAAATGCGAGAAGTATTGCCGGACGCGGAACTGATTCCGCAACATTTCCGCAACCACGGCTACCGAGCAAGTGGCTCCGGAAAAATTCTGCACTACTTCATCGACGCGCAATCGTGGGACGAGTACTTCCCCGCCAAAGAAACTGAAAACCCGTTTCCACGGACACTCTATCCGCCGGAACGACCGGTCAGTCTGTCACGTGGTGGTCCGTGGCAATATGTCGAAACCGACTGGGCTGCACTCGATGCGACCGACAAAGAATACGGCGGCGACTGGCTGGTTTCGAAATGGGTCGGCGAACAACTTCAGCAGGAACATCAGACCCCTTTCTTTCTGGCCTGCGGTATCTACCGACCGCACGAACCGTGGTTCGTTCCAAAGAAGTACTTCGAACCGTTCCCGCTGGCAGACATTCAGCTGCCACCCGGATACAAAGAAGACGATCTGGACGATCTTCCACCAGCCGGAAAAAAACGCGGGCCGAATCGCTACTTCCCTCACATTCGTGAACAGGGACAGTGGAAGCAGGGCATCCAGGGCTATCTGGCATCGATTCACTTTGCCGACGCCATGCTGGGTCGCGTGCTGGACGCGCTGGAGAACGGACCCAACAAGGACAACACGATCGTTGTTCTGTGGAGCGATCATGGCTGGCATCTGGGCGAGAAGCAGCACTGGCAGAAGTTCACTGCCTGGCGAGCGGTGTCGCACGTGCCGTTGATGGTGCGAGTCCCCAAAGGCACGCCCGGACTGGCTTCCGGCACGACTGCCGGAAACGTGTGTACCAGGCCGGTCAACCTTCTGAGTCTTTTCCCAACACTCACCGAGCTCGCCGGTCTGCCAGCCAAAGCTGATAACGATGGACCAAGCCTGGTTCCACTGCTGACGGATCCGGCAGCCGCATGGAATCACGTTTCGATCACGCATCTTGGCGAACCACGCAGCTTCGGACTGAGTGCGGACGATTGGCGTTACATCCACTACGCCAACGATGATGAAGAACTCTACAACATCGCGGACGATCCGTACGAGTGGACCAATCTGGCGAACAACTCTCAGCACGCCGACAGACTGGCCGAACTTCGCGCGATCGCGCCGCAGGATTTTGCGACGCTTGTCGAACCCAAACTGGAGTCGCTGCCCGCTCTGACATGGCATCCCGCCAACGACCAGCCAATCCCGGCTTCACAGCCCGATGGCAATACTTTTCAGGTAGCTTTCGTGAACAAACTTGCAGCACCTGTCGAACTGTTCTGGATGGATCGCCAGGGCCAGCCAAAGTCTTACGGCCTGATCAAACCGGGCAAGGTCAAACGCCAACGGACTCGCCCCGGCGCCGTCTGGATGGTCGCAACGCCCAACGAAGAAAAACGGCTCGGTCATTTTGTTGTCGGTGATCGTGCAGCCCGCGCAGTGATCCCACATGATCAATAAGACGTGGCTTGTTTTTCCGGCTACGACGACAGCAAATCACCAACGTTTGTGTGGCCGAAACGTCCTGAAACTCTCATTGTCAGAGACTAAACCAATGCGAACAGACACTACCCGAACCGGATCGAATTTCATCGTACTGCCGACCGCCGTTCCGGGCGTGTTGCTGACGTGTCTGTTTTGTCTGACACCGCAGCTGCACGCAGCCGATGATCGTCCCAACATCGTTGTGATCATGGGCGACGACTGGTCATGGCCGCACGCCGGAGTTCTGGGGGATCCCGTGGTTGCGACACCCACTTTCGACCGCATCGCCCGCGAGGGCGTGTTGTTCGAGAACGCTTTCGTCACCGCACCGTCCTGCACACCTTCACGGTTTGCAGTCGTCACCGGGCAATATCACTGGCGACTGGGGGAAGGTGACAGCCTTGGCGGTTCACTGGCGGCCGACGTGCCGGTCTATCCGGATCTGCTGGCGCAAGCGGGTTATCGCACCGGTTTCTGCCGTAAAGGCGCGGGGCCCAGCAAACACACATACCGGGGCAACGATCCCTTTGGCCCACGATTCAAAAACTTCGACGAATTCATGGCCAAACGCAAGGACGACGAACCATTCTGTTTCTGGTACGGCGCCGGCGAACCACACCGGCCGTACGACTGGCAGGCCAGCCACAACAGCGATCTCGATACAGCAAAGATCGTTGTGCCCGCGTGTCTGCCCGACAACGAAACGGTGCGCACAGATATTGGCGACTACTACCTGCGCGTACAGAAACTCGACGGCTTCGCCGGACAGATTCTGAAACGGCTGGAAGACAGCGGCGAACTGGAAAACACGATCGTCGTGATGACCGGCGACAACGGCATGCCGTTTCCGCGCTGCAAAGCGACTCTCTATGACATGGGTACGCGAGTCCCACTGGCCATTCGGTGGGGCCAGCGAATCAAGGCGGGCGGCTCGATCAAAGATTTCGTGACTCTCACCGATCTGGCACCCACGTTTCTGGAGGCAACCGGACTGTCCGTTCCAGCAAACATGACAGGTCAATCGTTGCTGCCGCAGTTGACGACCGAGCATTCCGGATGGGCCGAAACGGCACGCAATCATGTTCTGCTGGGCCGGGAGCGTCATGTCTATCGGCAGCCCGCTCGAGCCATCCGAACACAGGATTTCTTATATGTCCGCAACTTCTCACCCGACGTCTGGCCGACTGGTGCAGGGCAAGGTCAGCTCCCGCACTACGATTTTCAAAGCACTCCCTGGCCGACGAAACCGCCGGCATTTTCGTTTGACGTCGATCCCTCGCCAACCAAGCAGTGGATGCAGGAACATGCCGATCAGAACGACCGCGTTCGCCGACTGAACGAACTCGCGTTTGGCACTCGATTGAACGATGAGCTGTACGATCTCAAACGCGATCCGGATCAACTGCAGAACGTGGCCGATGATCCCGATTACGCGCCGGTACGACAGAAACTATCAGATCAACTGACGAACGAACTTCGTGTCAGCAAAGATCCGCGTTTCTCACTCACCCGGCACGCGACATTTTCCGTGAACGGCTGGACCGTCCATCTGAACGACAAACTCTGGCGTGACGAGGCAGGAAAAACCAAACAGATGCTGGGCCTGCTGACGGTGCAGCTTGACCGCGTCATCGATGTGGTTCCGTCCGCCGCCCTGAAGCAGCTACGGGCCGTGCCGTTATGGATCAACCCATTGTACGACGGAGTCAGACCGACGGCCGAATATCACCCGGGTGCCGGCTGGCTACGCAACAACGGCCGAGACCCCGCGATGGAAAAAGCGATCGAAATCACGAACGTGTCGAACTTCGCCTTTGAAGATCGCCGCATGCCCTACCTGCTGCTGCATGAACTGGCTCATGCCTATCACGACCGAGTCCTTGGCTTTGATACACCCGCTGTCGTCGCCGCCTTTGAAGTCGCCCGCGAATCCGGCGGTTACGAAAAAGTAAAACGTTTCAACGGAAGAACGACCGTCATCGACAGAGCCTACGCGTTGTCCAATCACAAAGAATACTTTGCCGAATCCACCGAAGCCTATTTCGGAAAAAACGATTTCTACCCGTTCAACCGCGCTGAGCTGAAAACACACGATCTGCAGATGCACGACCTGTTAAAAAAACTGTGGGGCGCCGAGTGACGTGGAAAAATGCCCGTCCATCAGTCGGATTCGGTCCCTGGTCGCCGCCGAACGTATTCAATGGCTCGCAGCACGACGGATGCCTGGTCCGGTGTTGATTCAAAGTGGGGACTAATAGCCAGGACGCGACCCCCGCCATACAGCGATTCCACGACGGCCGGTGCGCCGACCATCGTGTTCTTCTGAGGATCATAAACACCGTTTTCTGTGCGGAAGTATGCGAGTGGTGTGTATGCGGGCACTGACGGATCATCGCCCGGCGACAGGATGGGACCGTTGTGATAGCTGATGGAATGAAGTCCCCGGATCCCCAATGCGGCTTCACCGTCCTGCGTGACGTCCACATCGATGTTGGTCGCGGGGCCTCGATACCACATCGACTTGCGGCCCTTGCCGGGAATCTCGACCGTCTTGTTAAACACGGCGGCATTCATCAGGTTCAACGACCAATCGTAGTGCGACGTACAAAGAAATGCTCCTGCACAAATGCCGACAACTCCGCCACCGTCCCGAACATACTGCCGCACGTGACGTCGTCGCTCTTCACCAATGGCTTTGCCCTGCTTGCTGCCGGAACCACCGGGAAACAGCAACACGTCAATCTGCGTCAGCACCGTCGGCCGCAGGTCTGCCGGTCCAATGTGACTTACAAAAAACCCTGGACGATCGTCGATAACGTTCAGTACCTTCGTCTCGTTGGCGCCATGATCATCGAAAATCGCGACTCGCGTGACGTCCAACCTGCCTGCAGGGATCAGCAGATCGGCACAGTCAACATCAATCAGGCCGATGCGCTGCAGTGCGGTCGACATCATCCGTCGATGTTGCCGAGTCCGTTTCGAAACCGGCTGATCTTTGAACGTCGTTTCCAGAATGAAACTCTTCGCCCCCAGCTGTTCGCGGCACGCTCGGGCGAGACTTCCGTTGACGGGACCGGACTTCGCCAGCAAATCAAAATGTCGATCCGGTGCTACGTCAGCGTTAACGGCTTGTTGCAAAGCCCGCGCAAATTCGACCTGTTCAGGAAATGCGATAACACTGGATCCGACGGACTTCGAATTCAGACGATGAAAATCGAATCCCTCGTGCAGGTCAAACGCCCAATCCGGTTCATGCTCAGTGACGAACTGCCAGATCGCCTGGCACAATGGCGTCTGTGTCTGAACACGCTCTTTGGTTGGGAAGTTGCGATTGAGGTCTCGTCGAACGCGATCGTTGCGAAAATCAGGGTTCCAGCGAATGTCGGCCAACAGTCCCAGTCGGTTGACACGAGGCAGCACGACCAGCCTGCCACGGACAATTGGCCAGTGACCGATTTGCAGTGCTGCCCGATACCCGGCCGGCTCATTGCCGTGAACGCCTCCGATCACAAGCACTGTCGGCCCCGGTTCTCCGCTGTCGATGACCCGCCACGGCGTTTCCCACGTCGTTCCCGTGCCAAGCAAACCTGTTTGAATTTCGGCGGCCGCGACGCCGATTGGTGCGGAGCACAGGAAAGCCACGAAACACACGGCAGGCAACATGATGCGCTGTCGCAGCAGAGCAAGGGTAACAACTGGAATGTGCATACAGAATTATTTCCAGGATCACGTGGGCCATGCAAACAGGTCACAACACAAAATGTTCGAGTGACGTCAGAAACCTTCATGGTATCTTAACGTGGTCGAATTTGTCGCAGTGATCTACGCTCGCGTACAGGCGAGACGTATCAGAATTACAGTGTCTTGCGAAAATACGTGGCGGCGGAAGTATTCAAGATCAGAGCCATCAAGTCTCAACTTGACCGCCCCAAGATGGCAACGATCCTGAGCTATTTCTCCGGCGAGGACAGCATTCCGGTTTCGAAATCGATCCTCGTTCGCACTATTTCCTGTCCAATTGCCTGATCGCCTTTTCGGAAACTTTCCTGTGGGCGTCCGACGCTGAATTACTTGAAAGTATTCGGCGATACACAATCCTTGCTTCCTCCTTCCGACCAGCAGCCATCAGCGTGCTGCCTTTGGAAATCAGCATTTCGTGCAGCCAGAATCCCGTTTGCTTTTCAAAGTCGATCACGTCAAACAGGCCGAACGCTTCAGCGAGTTTCCCCTGCTTTGTCAGAATGGCCGCAGCACGTTCGACGCTGCGGAATTCGTCCGCAGCGCCGATGCGGTCCTTGCCTTTGACGTTTTCCAAATAGACTGACAGCGCGCCGAATTCGTCGTTCAGGTTGACCTCGCGGTTGTGCGCCATCGTCGTGCGGATGCTAAGCTGGATCCGCGTGTCTGGTGTGCCATTCAAGGCCACCTGAAGATCCGAGTCCGCCCTCTCGCCATCCTTTGTCAAGTAATATGCTTTTCCTCGTACGAACGCACCTTCACCAACTTGCCAGAACGGCCACTGACTCAGATCTTCCGCTCCGTATTGAGCGACAATCTCCGCCCACATGCGCTGCGTTCCGAGAATCTGCATTCGCGTGGTCTTTGCGACAGACTCGATCGGAATCTGGCCGGCAAGTCGATCCGCCTGCTCAAAGTCGTTCAGGCTGCCGGCACAACGTGCCGCCTGTTGAAGCGCCACAGATTTCTGAAAGTCAGTAATTATTTCGGCGTTGCTGACTTCCAGATAAGCCGCGAGTGCATCCTGCCACTTTCGCCCGCGAAACAGTTCCGCGGCCGCCCGACTGCCAATGATGTAGTCGTTGACCGTCGGATCAGCAGGAAACCTGTGCGACTGCCCGGCGTAGAAGTGAGCGAACTTCAGCGGAACGTGAAACCCTCTTTCACCGGTGGGCGAGAACGCGGAGAACTCTGATGCGTTGTCGCGAACCCGCTGGCGGCAGACGTTTACGAACCACGGCAGGCTCTGAGTCGGTTTGCGGCCGATGACCTGATGGAGCGGATCGTTTTCATCCTGTGTGATTGGGATGCGAATCTCGGCGGTCCAATGATCGTCCCCGATTTTGGTGGCGACTTCGGCCTTTGACGACCAGTTGAACCACTGATTCCTGGGTGCGCCGCGGTCGAGATCGACCAGTGCGCCGGCGGGGTTGACGGCGATCTGATAGTAGCTGTGTGAGTCGGTTGCGAGTTCGATTTCGATGGCATCGCCATACCAGATAGCCTGATCACCATTCTTCTCAGTAGCGATATTTACCTTCTCTTCAGGACCTTCTTCGCAGCGAATTGCGAAGTACAGATCGTTGCCGATCCACTCCGCCATGAAACGCGTCCCGTGTGTCGGCAGTCGACCGGTCTGCAGTTCGCGTAGCCGACCGACGGATGCAGCAGGAATGTTGGCCCACGGGCCGTCATCGAGCTCCCCATCAACCACAATCTCGCCACGTTGTTCGACACCACTGACGAGCCGGAGTTTCGGGACCGGGCCGCGTTTTTGTGCGAGTTGTGTTGCCTTGTTACGCAGACCGTTGAGGTAGTTGTCGATCAACTGAACCCGCTGGCTGTAAACAGAATCATTTCGGACGGCGTTCCTGGCATTCGCAAACAGCTCCAGTGCGTGACTGGCATGC
Source organism: Fuerstiella sp. (assembly GCA_029941865.1). Lineage (GTDB taxonomy): Bacteria > Planctomycetota > Planctomycetia > Planctomycetales > Planctomycetaceae > Fuerstiella. The sequence goes on from JAPYTO010000044.1 coordinate 28,756, forward strand.
TCACCATCTTTCTCCATTTCGCGCCAGTGCTGCTCGCAATAAGCAAAGAACTTCGCCATTTCAGCGGCGGCCGGCCCATAAAACGTTTCGACGTACTCGTCAAAGAGAGCTCCCGCATCCTGGTCTTTTCCACCCCAGTACATGCGAGCTGTAAAGTAGAGCAGGAAGTGGTTGTACCCAACGGCGTCCTGCTTGAAGTCCATGGTGATCCAGATGTCCTCGCCTCGCGACTGCCCCTTGGTTTCGTTAATGCTCTCGCCCAGCAGTCGCGGGAAGTACGCAGGCAGATAGAATCCGCGTCCTGTAAACGGATAATTCTCAAAGATCTCCACCGGGTTGTCCGTCTTCTGCTGCCATGCTGCACGCAGCCGACGCAGGTCATCGCGCTGATCCGACAACGGCCGGCGACCGCCGACGATGATGACCTGAACGTTGGGCTCCAGCTTATCAATGTTGGAAGGCGGCTCGGTATAGATCCCGTACGCACAGTTCGAGATCTTCCTGTCTGGATGTGTCTTCCCAACTTCCTTCGCAACCCGATTTACAAAATCCCAGACGTAGTTCGACAACATGCCCCGAGAACCGAGAGCGGGAGACTCCTTGCCTTCGCATTTCCTGCACTGACAGATGGCGGTGTAGCCGTCCGGAGGCATAATCGACACCACGTCCATATTGAAGTGATCCAGCTGCATCCGCGCGAACTGGACCGTCTCCTGAAACAGTTCCTCGTTCGAATAGCACAACTGGTTGTTCCTGATGTTTGGCTGATTGTGACGTTTGCCGCCGTACAGCGCGAACCAGTCGGGATGGTTGCTGAATGTCCGTTCGTTGTCCGTCATCCCGTGCAGTCCGTGTGCGGCCTGTCGTCCGTACGGCTGACGCACGCCCAGCCGAAAGCCCCACATCATGACACCGCGTCCATAGACACTGGGGCGAAAATTGAGAATGCGCATCGGAAAATCCGGCCGTACAGTTTCGTCAATGTCGGGCAGCGCAATCGACTTCCTCTGCGGCACAATCTCCCCCACATCCCCAGGCATGTACCAGCGCACTCCGAGACCGCGCAGAAAACCGCACACCGCATTGAAGGACCCGCGTTCATCGTAGGTCCACATGTTGATGTTGCCATCGCTGTCCGTCGTTTGCTCGCGCGGCGTGCCGAACAGCGAGTCGGGCCCGGAGTAGTGCTTGTGGAGTTGCTTGTGCATGTATCCCCATTGCCTGCCGGTAATCTCATCCCATGCTGCCTGCATCTTCCCGCTGGCGATGTCGTGATTGCCCCTCGGCCACGGCTCGATAGGCACAAAGTCTGTGTCGTCGCCAATGAGGACCAGCCAGTCTTCACCGGAGACAATGCGATACGCGCCGTGTTTCAACCCATCGGCGGTCACCTTGAGTTTCTCTGTGTGAACACTGCGCCCGACGTAAACCGTCACGGGAACCGTCCCGCTGGCCGAAGTCACAATGTTCAGCTTTGCACCGGATATTTTCTCGACATACGTCTGCAGTTCGCGGGCCGCCAGCCGAGTCGAGCGCGGCGGATTCTCGGCAATTACAATCTCTGCGCGCGGTTGGCCGCGTTCAACAAGAAAGGACTCGGCTGAGGCAGTGGAGGCCACTGTTAACGCCAGTGAAGCGGCAAGGAGTGTTATTCTCATTTTTCGTTTCGACCAGGTGAATCAGTTATTGAACGGCTTAATCCATTACAGCAGGTTACTTATTGTCGTGAACGATACTGACTCGTGGGAGTAACGAAACTGCTATTGAAAATAGCTCTTCGCGGCCATGAGTCAGCGAAATTCGCTGTAACAGAACACTGTACTATATTGTCAGGAGGTTGCAGCTCAGGCTCACCCTTGAAGTACTCGAAGGTGGTTTTCGCCTGCCCGTCGGCAGCCCCGGCCGATTCCGGCAACAAGTCAGTATTTCGCCATTTTGCTCCGCACACTCACCGGTCGTTCGCGCGTTGAGACAGATAGGACGTCAGTTCTCGTCCCTCGTCGACGTACATTGAACCCGCTGCTGCGAATCTCGCAAATCCAGCCTGCTTGCAGATCACCCCAGGTGAAGCCATGAAACCGGATTTTCCGGCAGCCGTTCCATGAAGCTGATTTTCGACGCTGCGCAGCGGATTGAGGACTCGCGTGACCGGTTGGCCTATCTTGACGAAGCCTGTGGCTCAGATCTGCAGATGCGAGGCATGGTCGACGACCTGCTGGCCCCGTCGGACGGTGGGAATTCAAGTCTGCTGGACGACGTTGCTGAGCAACGGCAGCAGAACGAAACGGTGTCGCTGACACCGTTAAATGACGAATTGATAGACATTTCGTCTCACCCCATGATCGGCCCTTACAAATTGCTGGAGAAACTCGGCGAGGGCGGTATGGGTACGGTGTACATGGCTCAGCAGAAGACGCCGGTCAAACGCAAAGTGGCTCTGAAGCTGATCAAGCCAGGCATGGACAGCAAAGAGGTGGTTGCTCGCTTTGAGGCCGAGCGACAGGCTCTGGCCATGATGAATCATTCCAACATCGCTCACATCTTTGGCGCGGGCATGACGGAGAAAGGACGCCCGTACTTTGTAATGGAGTTGGTTCGTGGCTTCCGCATCGACAGTTTTTGCCAGGACTCAGAATTAACGCTCAAAGACCGCTTGATGTTGTTCATCGATGTTTGCCGAGCGATCCAGCATGCGCACCAGAAGGGAATTATTCACCGTGATCTGAAGCCGTCGAATATCCTGGTGACGCTGCACGACGGCGTCCCCGTGGTCAAGGTGATCGACTTCGGCATTGCAAAAGCTCTGGAGTACGACTTAACAGAGCGAACGCTGTTTACGCACTTCGCGGAATTGATCGGGACGCCCATGTACATGAGTCCCGAGCAGGCGGAAATGAGCGGGCTTGATATCGACACGCGGAGCGATGTCTATTCTCTGGGAGTCCTGCTGTACAAACTGCTGACCGGCGTGACGCCCTTCGACAGGAAAACGCTTAACAGCGCCACCTTTGACGAAATGCGTCGCATCATCCGCGAAGACGAGCCTGCACGGCCCAGCCACCGCATCAGCACTCTCAAAGCCCAGCAACGCTCAACTGTTGTGCAGCGACGTCGTGTGGCCGTTCCGGAATTTGACCGACAGATTCGCAGGGAGCTCGATTGGATCGTCATGAAGGCGCTGGAGAAGGATCGCAACCGGCGTTATGAATCCGCCAGTGCACTGGCCGCCGATATCGAGCGGTACCTGAACGACGAGCCCGTTGAAGCCGTCCCGCCATCGGCCACTTATCGATTCAGAAAGTTTGCCCGCCGGTACCGCACGATGATCGTGGCAACAGGCCTGGTGGCAGCTGCGCTCATGGTTGGCACAGCTGTCAGCGTCTGGCAGGCGCTGGCAGCGAATGACGCACGGCAACTGGCGGACCAGCGATTTATCGAAGCAGACGAACAGCGAAAAAATGCTGAGCGGGCTGCGGAACAGGCTCGACAGAAAGAAGAGTTTTCTCAAAAGCTTGTCTACGCAGCGGACGTAAGACTGGCCGCTCAGGCATGGCAAACCGGCGACGTGCGGCGTTTCACCGATCTGCTGGATCGACACGCGCCGGTCGAAGGCAAACCCGATCGTCGAGGCTTTGAGTGGTGGTACCTGCGACAATTCGGAATGGCCGGTTTTCGTAATATTGCGACACAGACCGGCGGCAGCTGTGTGGCCCGCTTCTCGCCCAATGGAAAGTACCTCGTCACCGGTCAACACGATGGCACTCTCTGTTTCCGGGATGGCCAGAGCAACAATCGTTTGGCCACATTGCCCGGTCATGAAGGATTAGTTCGTGGCATCGATTTCTCGCCTGATGGAAATCGCATGGCCTCCATCGGTGATGATGGAATAATCCGTTTGTGGGATCCTGCTGAACCAAAGCTGATTCACAGCTTTCAGGCGCACCACGACCACGGCTTTCGAGTGTTCTTTATGTTGCAGGGCAGCTTGTTGGCATCCTGCGGCGAGGATACCTCAGTGAGACTGTGGAACAGCACCACCGGAGAAGCTGTTGGCGAACTTGAAGGCTTCGCCAGAACGGTGGAACGGGCGGCCATGGATCGTTCGCCGGATGGCCGATTGTGTGCGTCCGGCGACCCGGTTGGATTCGCGTATGTGTGGGACGCGCAAACGCACATGCGGATTTGCAAACTCGACCTGGGCCATCGTGATGAAATCCGTTGTCGCGCCTGTTGTGTCTGCTTTTCGCCAGACGGGCAACGCGTGGCTGTCGCAACCAACCAGAATCTCATTCGATTGTGCGACGCCCGCACGGGCAAACAGCTCACGACTTTGGTCGGACATGATGACGATATCCAGGCCGTTACTTTTCATCCGAGCGGCAGCTTGCTGGCATCCAGCGATCTGGCCGGTGTGATTCGCCTCTGGCCGCTCAATTCCGACGGCAAACTGATCGGTCATGATTTTGACAGCATGGACAGATGGCCTCCCTATTTTCAGGGGCACTCGGCCCGCGACTGGTCGCTCGATTTCTCACCCGATGGCAGCTGACTGATATCCGCCAGCAAGGACGGCAATGTCCGTTCCTGGAGCGGACGCGAGCCAACAAGACAGCACATCAGCGGCACGGGGCCCCAAACGAATGCCATGACGTTTGTCTCCTCGGAAGGCGATTTGATCATTGCGGAAGACGATCAAATCCAGACATGGAATCGGCAGACCGACGAAACGCGCCCATTTGGTGAAATCTTCGACGAATGTGCAATGGGCGTGGCTGTTTCTCCGGACGGCGAAACCTGCGTCACGGGTCATGACGCTGGTATCATCCGCTTCTGGAGCTGCCAGTCGGGGCGGGTTACAAGGACGCTGACGGGACATACAGACAAAGTTGAACGCGTCAGGTTTTCACCCGACGGCCTGCTGCTGGCCACCGGCAGCTGGGACGGCGCGGCCAAACTCTGGGACATGGTTTCGGGTGAGCAACTGGCCGTTTTTCACATGCCGCCTCATTGTTATGACGTCGCGTTTTCTCCCGATGGGAAAACGCTGGCAACTGGCAGCGCTGATCGCACCATCCGCCTGTGGAACGTGGACACAGGTGAAGTGCTGCGCGTGATTGCGGCTCAACGAGATGACATCTATTCACTGACTTTTTCTCCCGATGGCCAAACGATCGCCAGCGGCGGTCGACGAGGCACGATTGCCTTTCCCCACGCCCAGACCGGGCGAGTTCTATTCGATACGAAAGTTGGCAATAGCAATATCTACGGGCTGCAGTTTTCAAGAGACGGGCAGAGCCTTGCGGCAATGGCGAGTGGGACGGGCGTCACTCTGCTGCATGCCCCGCGGATTGAAAAGAACTAACTGCAGCACGCGGTCGACGGACAACTGACATCTGAGCATTGACATCGAACAACGGCCGTGTGCTGCGTGCTGCCGCCGCGGCTAACCAGAGATGTGGGTAAGAACAAGTTGCAAACAACAGGGGCACCCGACCTCGGTGGGTAGCCCAGGTTGCTTGCCAACCTTTGGGTGCCGCAGGCACAGGAGGCTGCGATAAAACGTTTTCAAGACAAACAATGCCGCATCCATGAACCGCCTGTTGCTCCGCAACCCTTGTTGCAAGCAACAGGGCCACCCGATATCGCAAGCAGGAGATGAAGGTTGGTCCGCTCAGCGGACCCTACGAGGCTGTCGGGGTGAAACGACAGACAGACCACGTGTGACCGTCGCCAATGACTGATACACTGACAGCGATCAAATGCGACGTTCCAAGTGCAGCGGTGTCACACGTAATCGAAAGGACAGGAGCGATGATTGCCAGACGACTTCTTCAGATATGCGTCGTGCTCATAAGTCTGCTGTCGACCGGTTGGGCACAGGACGACACTCTAAAATCAGACGCGGGATCGTCCGACCAGAAGACACTCACCGTGGCCGTCGTCTCGCCGAAATGCCTGTTCGGCGACCCTGAGGCAAATCTCAAACACTTCACTGAACTGGCCGAACAGGCAGCCGCCCGGAAAGCACGGCTGATCTGTTTCCCCGAACTGGCGTTAGCACTGGCGAAACAATTACTGTCGCATCTCTGGTACAGCTGTGTAGTTCCAGTT
>JAPYTO010000045.1 GCA_029941865.1 Fuerstiella sp.
AGTTTGGAGGTTTTTCTCTATGTCGTCCAAAGTCTGGCGACTTCGGCTACCCCCCCCAAAACAAGACTTGAAAACGTCCTAATTGGTAGACACGTCAAACGCGTGAGCAGCGGACTCTCCCGTCATGCTGAAGTGACGACGGTAGATCTCCTGATTCGCACTCTTCAGCACCATGCTGTAACGACCTGCCACAAGTTTGTTGCCAATCGTATAGAAGAAATTTGCGCGGAGGCTCTCGCGAGGCACAAACTGACCGAACTGTTCGATGGTTCGTTCCTCTTCATCCTGCACCAGGCACTCCACCCACATGTCTTCGTGTGGCGGGTTCAGATTGCATTGAGCAATCATGACATCGCCAATCGAATACTCCGTCCGCCGATTAGACAGTTGGTAACCAACTGTTGTAGTACCGATTTCAAAATTAAAAAACTTATCGTGTTCACGGATCGGAGTCTTGTCACGGATCATCGTCACAGCAACATCCCTGTCCATCGGCTGAAGACTCAGCAGGCCGGATGGGCTGCGGGTGTGATAGACATCCATCTGCAATTCGGCTTCGGTCGCTCCAATAGCTGCCACTGAAATCAGACATGTCCAGGTCACCGCCGCTGGCACGGTCTGCGGAAAGGCGTTCAAGACTCGCGATGTCAATTGACCCGGCAGGTGAAACACGGGCGAAACCCATCGAAACATCGAAAAACGTCGCAACCGTACGAAGTCTTCTTCCGTCATGAATGCGAAATAACCGCTCAGACAGATCGCGGGGAAAACGTAGAGTCCCAGCGTCAGCCACGTCATGAAGTGAAAAAAGACACCAGCCGCCAGCATGACGATGCGTGCACGCGGCTGCCAGACAAGGAAGGCGAACAAGACCTCCCAGACGACTGCGACATAAGCACCAATCAGCAGCAATGGCGGCCACATGGCCATCGCTTCACCGACAGGATTTTCGTAATTCCAGTTGCTCAGCATCCAGTACCGCATCTGGTCACCACTGAAGAACTCGGCCGTCTGAATCTTCGTAATCGACGCACCGAAATACAGGGCCGCAAACAACAACTGTACCAGTCTTGCTGGCCACACCGGGAACCGAGCTGGCATGACACTGACGGATCCTGCACGTTTCCTGAGAAAAGCATCGACGGACCAGACGGCTCCGGCATGTGAAACAGCCAGCAACAGCAGCAAATGAGAAGCAATGACGGAGTATTTCGTCATCGTCCCGACGCCGTCCAGCAGGTTGAAATACGGATACAAAACCGCCACGACACACAACGAAGTACGCGTACGGAACCCCAAAATCGCAGTCAGCATGCACAGCAACATGGCGCCATACAGCGGTACGGCAATGGCCGGTGAAAGCACCGGCAGCACCGCACCCTGCCCATACATTTCAAACAGCTGAATGGGGGCCCCATCGGTGGTGTACAGCTCACGCACATGAGGAAACCGCAGCACCAATGGTATTCCCGCCATCAACGGCAGGACCATCCGAACGAGGGCCATTCCAAACGGCGTTTCCTGTTCGAAAAAGAACCGCCCCAGCGCTGTGCGTGGTTGGTTCTCAGCAAGTGATGGATTCATCCGTGAGTCTCTCAGTTTGTGAACGGTAAGAAATCCATCCCGCTCGGAGTCATTGTACTCGGGCCTCGCCCACCGCCTCTGAGTCGGTGACAAATTCCTCACACGCTACTGCTGTTTGTTCTGGTTGTGTCCGACTGGTTCCGCCGTGGTTTTTGCTGACCGACATGGCCCTGGCAGAGTCAGCGGCAAACATTATTGAAATTCTGACTTGGTATCGCATCAGAAGCCGTACTTTCATCACCACAGATTCGGTGATGCGAAATATTCAGTTTGTCGACAGACCGGAGCCGTTGGACGTGTTCAGAGTGCTGCCGGCCCGGGCCGCGTTGGGATTGTAGAGAGTGCTGAACAGGCTGGTGGCGTTGGCAGACTGTCGACGCAGGCGAGGATTGTCGTACACGGCTTTCAGCTTTTGCGAAGCGTGCCAATCCGGATAGATCTGCATGGGAGTTCCGTCATTGCGACAGACAACCCGCAGGTGGTAGTACGACATCTTGTCGTTGACACGTCCAAAATGCTGGTCGTACAGAGCTGGTGGCAGGTTGTACTGCTTGGGCCAGACTTCTTCGATAGCGAAGATGCGATCAATGGGTTCGTGAGCAGTGTGCCGCAGCACGTTCCTGATGTGCCGAGGCAGCAAGTGATTGGTGTGGTCGTAGTGAATCCGAGCCACGTGACCAAATGGGTGGAACTCACCCCATGGCGCGCGGACATCGTAAAACTGTCCACTGACACCTTCCGCGATCAGGTGCGTTCGAGCGTCCCACGCAGTCCAGCCGCAAAACATGTCCCAGACGACAAAGTAGCTCAGCGTGTTTCCGCAAAGCCCAACTTTCAGTGCGTGTGCTACGGCACCGAACGATAATGCGCCCAGATAGGCTGCGATGAACCCAATGGCAAGGCAAGATTTCACACGTGTCATCGCCGACCTTCCATGGTTGCGATCAGTCGCCGCTTCAGTCAGGCTGACAGAAACGGTTCGTTGGCAGAACATTTAACGGCAGAATTTGCCTCATTGGCTGAAATTAGTCAACACCGGTTCGAAAATGTTCTATTTACCGAGAGTCCGCCAGACCCGTACGTCACCGCGCACACCTGCGGACGCGACGGTTCTGCCGTCAGGTGACACCGCGATGCTGAAATAGCGGCTCGCCTGCGGGGCGATAGACAGAACAGTCACGAGCTCCCGAGTTGCAACGTCCCAGAGGCGGATTTCGCCATCCTGGCCGCCAGAGGCCATCAGCCGACCATCAGGAAAGACGGCCACGGAACTGATCAGACCGGAGTGGGCCTTCAGGTCGGTAACTCTATCCATTGTCTCCATCGAATAGAAATGCAGGTAGCCGCCCTGAGTGCCGACCACCAGACAGTCGCCATCAGGACAAAAGGCAAGCGATAGAGGTTTGTCTTCGGTCGGCGGAAGTTCGCCGGTGACATCGCCGTTTTCCACAGAAAGCAGCTGAATCGTCTTATCATCCCACGCGACGATCACGAAAGTCGAATCCACTGAGAAGCAAACATCTGTTACTGCTGCACCCTGACGCGAATACTCAAAACGAGGCGTGGAAAGGTCATCGGCCGCGAACAGCAGCACGTTTCCTGACCGGCCACCAACCACGATCAGTTTTCCTTCGTCGGAGTAGACCACCGAAGAATAACCCCCGAATGGCAGTCGCGTTTCGGCTGTGACAGTGGACGATCCGGGATCGGCCACCTGAAGCTCTCGCATCATGCCGCAAACCACGACGGAACCGGTTACTGAATCGACGGCAAGTGATGTTGCCGGCTTGTCCGCGCCAGGAACGACCTCTGTCGCCGTCCCGTCACTGAGATTCCATGATTGCACGCTGCCGTCCTCGCACGCCATCATCAATGATTGACTGTCGCGAGTGAACGCAACATCCCGAACGATCCCTCCGCCCCAGTAGATGTCCCGACGAAGTGTTGCGTCCGTGGAAAGCACTTTTGCCGTTCCGTCACCGCCCCCGACCACACAGAAGGAACCGTCAGTGGCGCAGGCGATGTGCCCAAAGGAATTCGCATGCGTCCACATCAACCGCCGCTCCCTGTCCTCAGGTGACATGATAAGCATCTGGCCGCCGAGGGCTGTCGCGTACCAGGCTCCCGTACCTGGGAGCCTGGCAATTTCTCCATATGCCCTTTGCGACGTTTTCTGTTGGCTCATAAGCGCCCCGTCACTCGTCGAAAACTGCAGAAAACTACCGGTCTGCCCGACCGCGCAAATGGATTGCCCGGACTCATCAAAGCTAATGGAAACAATCACTGGCGAATCCGCTGTTTCCGTCACCAATTCCTGCGAGTTAACATCCCGGATTTGAATACGTCGTTGGTTGTACTTTCCGCCTTTCGCCGCTCGTGCTCTTAATACCGCCAGCAACCGGCTGTCATCGGAAAACTGAAGATCAAAGACCGGCTGTCCTGTGACCGAAAACGAATCCGTGACTAACTCTGCCTCCTTGACCGTCCAGAGTTTGACAACTCCGTCAGCGCTGGCGGAAGCGATATATTTTCGATTCGGTGAGAACCGGGCCGACTGCACGGCGGCCGCATGATCCAGTTGGAAGACAACTCTGCCGTGCTGCAGTGGATTCCAGATTCTCAGAAGCCCATCGTTACATCCCAATAGCAGGCGATCATCTGCCGGCGAAAAATCAATGCAGTTAAATCGGTAACCAGCACTTTGAAGTTCACGCAATAGCTCGCCGGTCTTCGGATTCCAACAACGAATATGCTGATCGCCAGCAGTTGCAAAGGCATGTCCACTATAAGAAACCGCCACATCGTCCACGCAAACGCCGTGATTCACGACCTGAGAGAACGGGCTGACGGCGTCGTTGTAATGGTACCATGCAAAATTCCTCAAATCACGATCACCGTTTGCCACCTGGTATTCTTTGAGAACCTGCCGCAGCCCAACAACGTCCGAGTAAAGAAGGCGGGATACGGCAACGGTCATTCTGGCGCGATAGAGAGTCGCTCGCGTTTTTTTCCCACTGTCAACCGCCTGCTGCCAGAATTGTGACACCACCAACAATGCGATCGCGAGCGTAAAAAACGCAAAAGTGACTGCCCCGGCAACGCCAGGGTTGCGTCGACACGAACGCCACGCCTTTTCAACGGACGATACCGGGCGGGCCAGAATCGGGATATTCTTCTGAAATCGTTGCAGCTCATCTGCCAGCTGTAACGCGGTCTGATAGCGCTTGTCAGGGTCGCGTTCCAGACACTTCAAACAAATCGTTTCCAGATCCTTGTCCAGCGTCGGGACAAGCGTTCGCGGCGACGGCGCATCCTCGTAGCCCTTCTGATACAGAATTCCCTGGGGACTGCCGCGGAATGGACGAGACTCCGTCAACAGTTCGAACAGCATGACACCCATCGCGTAGATGTCGGCTCGACGATCCGTTTGCTGATTCTTGCCGCTGGCCTGTTCCGGAGCCATGTAGGCAATCGTGCCCACAATTTCACCATCAAGTGAAATCGTGGCCTCGTCGGAGACAGATTTTGCGATCCCGAAATCCGTGATGTACGGCTTGCCTTCCAGATCGATCATCACGTTGGCAGGCTTCATGTCACGGTGAACAACTTTGTTCTCATGAGCATAGTGCGCGGCACCGCTGACGATGGCCATGACCTCAACGGCGCGTTCCACCTTTGGTCGCGCCTCCAAAAGTTCGTCCCGCAGAGTGCGGCCATCAATAAACTCGCTGGCAATAAAAACCTGGTCATTGGTCTCCTCTTCACCGACGTCGAACACAGACACAATATTCGGGTGAGCCATGGCCTGCATCAACCGTGCACTGCAGGATGAAGCCGCCCGACGAGCCAGAGTCGTGGAAGCTCGACAGATCACAGAACAGTCGCACCTTTACCAGAACCGCGCCCAAACAGTGATTGATACCGTTCGAGAGGCGGAACACGATCGGGACATTGCCGCCACGGCGGAAGATAGGATCGCGTGGATTATCGGCTGTGGACGAACAGGGTCCACGTGGCTGGCAGAGATGCTGGCCGACGTGCCTGGCATTCGTCGTTGGCATGAACCCTACTTTGGGCGATTTTTTAAGCATCTTCAGGATCGGCCGGAAGACCTGGATCGGTCTTCGTCGTTCTTCGCAAAGCGTCACCAGAAGGTGTGGCTGGACGGTCTGCGGCAGATGTTCTTCCGCATGGTCCACGACCGCTATCCGCAATTCGGACGTCATGCCCTTGTCGTGAAGGAAGTCAACACGCCGGAAATCTATCCATGGGTTTCCACTCTGTTTCCCGCCGGTAGATTAATTCATCTGGTGCGTGATCCTTTCGACACGCTGGATTCCTACCTGTCGTTACAGAAATCGGGCAGCTGGAACGATCAGTTTGGCGACAAAGACGATCCATTGTCTGAAGACAACGTGCGACGGACGGAAAAACACATTCACTCGACGATGCTCCAGGCGTTGGAAGCGTACGAGCAATTCCCCGCGGACAGACGCCTGCAGGTGTCTTACGAAGACCTGCTGGTCGATGCACGCCTGCAGGTTCAGCTCTGCGGAAAACTGGTGTCCATCAAAGTCTCAGACGATGATGCGCGGGCCACGGCGGAAAAACACGACTTCAACAATTACAAAGACACCGGCGACCTGAAGTTTCGCCGCAAGGGCAAGGCAGGTGTCTGGAAAACGTCAGAAAACTTCACTCCCCAGGTGCGACAGATCGCAACACAAATCCTGGGACAGCTGCGTGCCCGACTGGGCTACCGCGACGAGCCGACTTCGTCGGATGATGCCAGCTGCCGCTCGGAATCGGAGTCTAACGTCTGACAGGCGATTCGCCGTTGCGGATCAAGGTGCAGTTTCGTCTGTGTACTCTGGTCCTGGTGTTCGGAGAATCCAAACTCAATATGGCAGTACTGCTGAGGTCTTCGCGACGTCAGTCAGACATACAGTCCATGCTGGTCGATAAATGCTTCGACTGCACGTGGCACCAGAAACCGCAGCCCCATTCTGTCCCGGACACGTTGGCGAAGATCGGAAGCCGAAATGTCAGTCCCCGGCATCGTCACGATCTTCACTCCTTTCGCCAGGTCTTCTCCAATCCACTCGACAACCTGTGAATGCATGAGCTCAGGAAGTCCCGGACGGTTTACGGCAACGACCGTCGCCAGTTCAAAAATCCGGTCCGGTTCCCTCCAGGTTGGAATGTCACGCAGCGAATCGGCGCCCAACAGGAAGAACAGTTCCGCGTCGACGAAATCGGTTCTGAAGTCCGCCAAAGTCGTGACGGTGAACGACTTCCCCTCGCGTCTTAATTCGCGACGATCCACAGCGAATTCCGGATACCCCGAGACGGCCAGTTGCAGCATATCCGCACGGGCATGCCCGTCCGTTATGTTCATGCCTGTTTTGTGCGGCGGACTTCCCGCTGGAACCAGACGCACCTGATCCAGTGACAGCTGCAAGCGGCACGTTTCGGCCAGAAGCAAATGTCCATAGTGAACAGGATCGAACGTGCCGCCCAGGATCCCCAGTTTCATGAATATTTCTTAGTCAATATAGTCGAGCAATCAAGAACGCCCGTCACCTGCGTCCGGTGCGACGGAATAACAACGATCATACAGTGGCCAGCCAGGATGGCGGCTTCACGGAGAGGGTCGGGAGTTTCATTCGGCCAAAGACGACACTCCATCAGAGGCTGATTTTCCGAAAAAGGCTCCCGACCCTTTGCCCTCACCGAGTCGGTATCATAGCATCAGTGCCCGCAGGACATCGTACCGGAACGCCTGAATCCCGCAACAGAGGGCGACGTTTGGTCAATGACTGAGCCACAGCCCCTGCAACACAAATCGTCTTGTGACTGCCAGTCGTTCCATGCGGCTCCAATCGAAAACTTACAATCATCCCCGATGACAGACCCGTCTGATTCCAATCCCGCACGTTCGGATGGCGACAATACGCTTCGCGGACCGGGGAACTGGTTCTCCCTGACGTGTCCTGCGGAATTGGAGGTCCGGCAGACAGAATCGTTTCTTGAATTTCGGGCACTCGCCGAAGATGGAGCCGGCACTGATCCCAGCAGCCCCGCAACTCCCCCAGAATGGACGATGACGTTATACGCTGCGTGGGTTGATGAATCAGACCCCGTAACCGACGCCGCCTCCTTTCAAGCTGAGACACTCTTTCCGACAGTGATTCGAAGTTCGGCAACGACTCCACTGCATCCTGAGAGTGCCGACAGGGCATGGGCAGGAATCTCCCGGCAACGACACAACGGTCCATGGTGGCGACGTGTGTTTCGGAAGGCCGTCACCTACGAGTGGCGACTCTGGATCTTCGAACACGAACAGATCATGCTGGTCGCGAGTCTGCAGTCACGCGGTGGTTTCACGCTTGGGCCCAAATCTGTTGCAGCCTGCGAACGGTCACTCAGGTCCGTTGAATTCGCCAAAACGCTGGCGAAACCACCTGAGATTTTCCGTACTGAAGTTGTGCAGCTTGGTCGCAAATATTTCCCACTACTGTCCATCAAGCCTGCAGGAAGTTTCGGGCTGCAGATTGAGGATTCGGAAATCAACCTCGCCAATTTCTACCGGTCCTATCTGCAGCAGCCGGACAACTTCAAACAGATCGTGCTGCCAGGTCTGACGACAGTCGTTCGGCTTCAGGAATGGGGCCCCGACCAACTCATGCCTCCGCTGGATGAAATCTCCGATCGTGTGATGCCGATGCTGTACCCGGAAACCGAGGCAGACACGACGCTGAAGGACTTCGTGAAAATGCCGTGGGTATGTGGGCTGGCGGTAATGTTTGTTCTGGACGAAGATGACACCTACCGGTTCGTACACTGCAAGATGCTGCAGTCGTGGCAGATTTCGGAAGTCGAACTGCAGGAACTCGCCATGAACAATCTCAACACCTTTGCCCGCGACAATCCATTGGAAGTGACGGTAATCGGTGAGGACGACGACGCACGGATGCTGGTGCCTGTGAGTCCCAACGCCTACAACAGCGTTCGACTGCTGGGTCCGGAACTTCACGGGCGACTGCGAAAGCTTCTGGGTGCCGAATTGGTCGTCGGTGTGCCCAACCGCGACTTTTTTGTGGCCGTGTCACTCAATCATCCGAACCTGGTATCTGACGTCCAGCAACGCGTAATCCAGGACTATCAATCCATGCACCATCCGCTGACCAGTCGCCTGCTTGTCATTTCAGCAGACGGCGTCAGCGAGTATTGCGACGTGTAGACTGGCAGCGACATGAGCCAGTTGCAACATATCGCTTTCTGCGGCGGCGGCTCCGGCGGCCATCTGATTCCTGCCATCGCAGTGGCAGAGGAGTTACTGGCTGTAGATTCTGACACGCGTCTGTTGTTCATGACGAGTGACCGGCCAATCGATCGTCACATTCTCGAGACATCCGGGCTGCCCGCCCAATCGTTCGACCACGTCCCGCTACCGCTGCGGACTTCCACGGGCCGTATGTTGTTCGCCTGGCGGTGCATTCGTTCGGTACTGCAGTGCCGACGACACTTTCAGCGTCGCCGACCGGACATCGTGATCGGGCTCGGTGGCTTTGCGTCCATTGCGGGAGTCACGGCAGCCTGGCTGAGCGGTATTCCCGTGGTGCTACTCGAACAGAACACCGTCCCCGGTCGTGCTAATCGGTGGTTGCGTCGATTGGCCGCAACAACTTTCACTGGCTGGCCGCTGGACGCAACGTGGCGACGCAAATGGCGAACTCCCGTTGTTGACGTGGGCGTACCACTGCGTCGTGTGTTTTCGGACGACCGAATCACCAGCGTTCCCTCTGCGGCAACGATGTCGACCGCGATCGGTCTCCTGGTGCTGGGCGGCAGCCAGGGTGCAAGCCGTGTGAATTCCATCGTTGTGGACGCGTTAAGCAGACACAATCCTGGCGATTGGAATCTGCAGATCGTTCATCAGACCGGAATCGACGACGTCGACAGCGTGCGGAACGCGTACGATCAGGCCGGAATCACTGCTGATGTTCAAACATTCATCGATGACGTGCCGCAGCAGCTTACGGCATCAACGCTGGTCATCAGTCGTTCCGGTGCCGTCACCCTTGCGGAGATCGCTGCCGCCGGTCGCGCATCCGTGCTGTTACCTTTATCGACGTCGGCCGATGACCACCAGCTTCACAACGCCAGATACCTTGAAGCGTGTGGCGCAGCCGCTGTCGTCTGCGAAAATGATCACGACGCACCGTTGCGACTGGCTGAACACCTTCGTCGCCTGCTCGCAACCGGCAGGCAACCGACGTCGCGTCAGGAAGACTTCGACACTCCAACAGCGCGCGGTGACTGCGAACGAATTGCCGGGGCGCCTAACGCCTCACGAGCAGCAATGGAATCTGCTGCCCGCAGCATGGCACCTGACAATGCAGCTGCACTAATTGTGAAATCGTTGCTGCAGTTGACGGATCGGATTGCGCATTCGTCGGAATGATGCCAGAGATGCACGAACCTGACACACCGCGGCGTGTCTTACGAACACGCGAGGCATTCAGCATCGCAGGCACAAGGCGTCACGATGATGACTCCCGATTCCTCAGTGGTGGCGGAAATTTCCAGGAACTTTCCAACTGAAAAAACGGACACATTATTGTCGCGTCTTACACTGGTACGGCGAGCGGCGACGACTGGTCGACTACGGTTCGTCCGTACATCTTCTTCAGGGTGGCATCTTTATTGTGCAGTCTGTAGTGTAATGGTCCTGCACGTCGGCTTGTGGAGCCGGAAGTGGGGGTTCAATTCCCCTCAGACTGCCTTTGTCAGACACATCGTCTGAACCGGCACTGTGGTTTTCGTGAGGTAACTTCTTCTTGTTACCGGCCGACGGACCGAAACAGGAAGGCATTGATCAGTGGTTACTTCAGTTCTTCAAAGACCAACCCTTGTTCTGAATCGCAACTGGCAGCCAGTGGGAGTGGCGACGGTATCGCGGTCTCTGGTCAAGGTCTGGAACAAATCGGCCCGCATCGTCGACCCTGCCGACTTTCAACAGTACGACTGGGAAGACTGGTCCCTGATGGAACCGTCTGAGGGCGAAGACTGCATCCAGACACAATGGCTGCGTCTGAGAGTTCCGGAGGTGGTCACCTTGACGAAGTACGATCGTTTGCCAACGAACGTCGTTGCTTTCAGCCGCCGGAATGTCTTCAAACGCGACAACTTCACTTGCCAATACTGCGGCTGCCGACCTGGCAGTGAGGAACTCACGATCGACCACGTTTTGCCAAGGTCGCAGAAAGGTACGTCCTGCTGGAAAAACTGCGTTCTGGCCTGCGTGGACTGCAACCATCGCAAAGCGAACCGGACGCCGGAGCGAGCGGCGATGCCACTGGCACGTCGGCCTGTGCGTCCCTTATGGAATCCGTCCTATGCACGTCACGGTGTGCGGCTGGAAAGCTGGTCGAAGTTCGTGAGCGACGCATATTGGAACGTCGAACTTGAAGACTAATCACTGAGCCGACAGCGTTGCTGTCGGCTCTTTTTTTAACAGAACACAAACAATGTCGATTTGTCGTCTTCCCATAACGATCGCTGTCACGTCACTGTTGTTGACATCGATGTTCGCACCTGCCACCGCGGCCCGGACCAAGACGGACAAAACATCTGTCGCGAAAAATGCCCAGCAGACAGGAAATAAAAAATTCGCTCCGTTTCAGTGGGTGAATCCGTTGAAACAGGACCTGCCCGGCGTCAGTCATGCGACATTTCGAAGTCCCAGTATGAAGGTTGATGTCGGATACTGCATTTACCTGCCGTCCGAGTACTCGAAACCAGCAGCCGCGAACAAGCGATTTCCGGTCGTCTACTATCTTCACGGAGGCCGCCCCGGAAGCGAAACCAAAAGTGTCAAACTTGCGGCCCACATTCACGGACTCATCGAAGACAGCAATGTTCCGGCGATGATTTACGTGTTCGTCAATGGCGGACCCGTCAGCCACTACAACATGTCGAAACGAACCAACGCGATGGGCGAGGATGTTTTTGTCAGGGAACTGATTCCTCACATTGACAGCACCTACCGCACCATTGATCGGCGTGAAGGACGCGGCATCGAAGGATTTTCGCAGGGTGGCCGCGGCACAACCCGAATCATGTTCCGGTACCCGGAGCTGTTCGGCAGCGCGGCCCCCGGTGGAGCAGGTCACGCCACGGAAAAACGAATATCAGAGCAAGCTGGTCGGGAGAACGACACGCTGGTCTTTGCACCAGGCCACAACACCTACGATCGCGCCAGGCTGTATGCGAAGAAACTGTCACCGCCGCTGCCGATCCTCATTCATGTCGGCACCAAGGGCTTCAACTATCAAAACAACCTGGCCTACATGGAATTCCTCGACACGCTCAGGATCCCCTACCAGCGACTCATCGTAGAAGACGCCCCTCACAGCGCCATTAGAATCTACGAGAAACGGGGGCTGGAAATCATAAAGTTCCACGCCACGAACTTTGGATTGACGAAGTAGATCCCCAACGTGATTCCGTTTCCTGCAGTAATCGAAGTCCTGCTGAGGCCGCATCCGGACATCGCTCAGGAACGCCACTTCCGTCGAATCTGCTTTCAGAACTGCCGCTGTGTCGGACTGACTTGAAACCAGGCCCCAACATCTACTCGGCGTCATTCGCCTCGCTGGTTGCGTCCTCTTCGTTGTCACTCTCGTCCGGATCATCGTCATCGTGTTCGCCATGCTCGTGGGCATGCTCACCCTCGGACGAGTTGGCGTTAGCAGCGGCCTGATCCAGTTTCTCAGTTCGCTCTGCGTCTGCCATGTCCTTCCAGTCATCAATGCACGGCGGACAACAGAAGCCGACTTTATTGCCATTCCATTCCACAAACGTCTCGCCGTCAATCTCACCGCCCATGACAGGGCAATGCGTGTTAATAATTTCGCTGGCTGCTGCCGGCGTTCCCGGGCCGACTTCTGAGCAGCCGGCCACACAAAGCAAAAGAACACAGACCAGGGCAGCGTGTTGAGGTTTCATATCCGTTGTTTCCTGTTTGAGTCATTGTCGCCGCGAAGTCCAGAGCCCCCGGGAAACAAATATCTGAGTAGTGAGCATCTTGTGACGCGGGCGGCGAAAACGCGCCGAGAATTCCCGAACGCTGGCTGGAAGACACGTCCAGGACAGCTCAGAGATGGGCGCGGCGGTGCCTCAGTCGGCATCAGCCACCGGTAGTTTACGCCCGCAGTCGAAGACGGACAGCTCATTCACACTCAGATTGGCGAACAATACCGATTTCAGGACGTCGTCAGTTATCCATGAAACTCACTCTGCAACATCTTCCTGACGTGCTAAAACTCTCGCCATGGACGCACGAGATCTACGCGAGAGAACGGTATGAATCTGTCTGCAGGGATTGCATTGCTGCTGTTCGCGTGCATCGGAAATGCCGCGTGGTGGGCAATCGTCGTCAACCGTACACATTCGTTTCAACTTCATGCCAGTTGCCTGAAGTTCGTCCGCAAGCTCCACGACGCCGGAATTATTCTGTTTCCTCCATTTGCCTTCTGGTTCATGGGCTGTGGTCAGCCGGGACTGCTGCACGGTGGGTTCGTTACAGACCTTTCCTGGGGACTTCAATACACTTTGTTCGTTGCCTTGTGCGGCCTGGTGCCATTTGCCTGGTCCGTCGCACGATGGCAGACTCGCCGGCCCCCGAAGGAGCTGCTGGAGGTCACCTCGCAACACTTTGACGTTCTGAACCAACACCAGACGGACTCAGAGAAACATTTAGTTTGCGGGGATCGAGTGCCATTTCTGGCGCGATTTCCGTTGAACGAGATTTACCGTCTGGAAGTAACGCGAAAGCGTCTGCGTCTGGCAGGACGCCAATCTCCAGAGGGGGAAAGCCATCGAACGATCAAAGTGGCACACTTCTCTGACACTCATTTCCTCGGCTGTCCGGGGCAACGTTTTTTCGAATTTGCGACCGATCGACTCTGCGAACTGCAGCCCGATCTATTTGTATTCACCGGTGACCTGATGGACGACGAAGCCTTGTTTCCATGGGCATCGGAAATGTTCTCAAGGCTTGCGGACGTGGCGCCCGGCTATTCAATCCTGGGAAATCACGATTGGCGTCTGGATCATTCAGGCATTCGACAGGGAATGATCGATGCCGGCTGGATCGACATCGGTGAGCAGCAAATGACCGCTCGTGTCGGTGACGTGACGATGCTGATTGCCGGAACCGAAACACCATGGATTGGTAACAATCCGATAGTCCCGTCTCCGAAAAGAGAAGACCTTCGGATTCTGCTGAGTCATTCTCCTGATCAACGCAACTTTGCCGTTGAACAACAGTTTGATCTGATGCTGTGCGGTCACAACCACGGCGGTCAGGTCGTGCTGCCAGCGATCGGGCCTGTTTACGCGCCCAGTAGGTACGGAGTCAAATATGCGGGCGGCACCTACCGTCACGGGCAGATGTTGATCCACGTGTCTCGCGGCCTTGGCGCGAAGGAGCCCTTGCGGTGGAACGCCTGCCCGGAAATCACGCTGCTGGAAATTGACATTTCCTAGAGCAGTTTACTTTTTGTCGTAGCGGAAGCCGCCAGGGCTTTCGACCTGTCACTGCCGAAATTCCTGGCGAATTCCGCTACAGAACGACCGCGTGATTTTGAAAACTGCTGTAGTGCGTGGTCAAGTCTGAGAACTGGGGTTGTTCCGTAGCCGAACTCGCCAGAGTTTGGAGGTTCGTCTTTATGTCGTCCAAAGTCCGACGACTTCGGCTACCCAAAAATCAAGACCTGACGAAACACCACGGCATATTCCGGCGATCGGTGCTGGACTGTCCGTCGTTCGTTGACTTCGTTCAGACGTCGGTTTCAGAGGCCGAGGTGAACTCACGCACGTGTACCGAAACCAACGCGATGGCCAGGAACACGGCGGTCCAGGACACCAGCCACAGAACCTGCATAAAAGCACTCTCATCCGAGGAAACAAAATCCAGCACGCCTGAATTGCGAAACTCGTCGCTCTGTGTCGTCCAATCGAACAGCAACGTGCGCAGGCGGTACTGAATGGTAAGGCGATTAATGACGGCCGGAAAGAAACCAAGGAACAGCTCGACGGCAGCGGTGTACGCCACGCAGAGTACCATAGCACGGCGATGGAACAGCGTCCCCAGCATTATGTAGAGTGCCGAATAGGAACACGCTGACAGGATCGCCAGCCCCACCATCGCACGTCCCACTTCACCCGTAGCAACTATCCCGGGAACCACGTCCGTCGCCGTCTCTCCTGGAAACCGCCCGCCACGGCGTACGGCCCGGTCGTCTGTGGCTGCGACCACGGTGTCGTCTTGATTCAGTTCCTGTGCGTCGCCTGGATCCTCGATGCCGGCCACCGCAACCGCCACCGTCACTCCGACAATCGTGGCCGACGCTGCCCACACGACGGCCACCAAATACTTCCCCAGAACCAGGTGAAAGAGTCCGTTGGGTCGCACCGCCAGATATGTCCAACTGTGCTGCTCAAGTTCGGAAGCTACAGCGGGAGCAGCGATCAGCAACGCCCCCAACATGCACGATACGGTCGGTGCCACAAAGTACAGCGCAATGGTGAAAAACGTGTTGATGTTTTCTTGCGTGGCCCCCCGGGGAGGCTGCAGATAGTTCATCATCAGCAGCATGATCACCACGGGAAACGCAGCGACAACGACCCACCAGAAGACTCGGCCAGGTGTCAGGATCCGATTCAATTCGAACCGAAAGATGGCCATGAGGCTGTTCATATCTCACCTCGATGAATCTTCAGCAGTGAGTTGAAGAGCGTCTGCAATGAATCGTCGGCGGATCGTACACGGGTCACAGTGAAGCCGTTGCGGGTGATCAAGTCCGGCAACTGACTCCACAATTGTCCCGCCCGCAGCGTTCTCAGGCGAACGGTGTCCCCGCCGTGTGATTTTTGTTCAACTGAGATCGACACGGCCAGTTCCCTGTCCATCAGCACGGAGGCCAGCCGATAGGGTTCTGAACAATCGACTTCGATTTCGGAGGGCGAATCAAACAGCAGTTCGTTCACTTCGCTGGCTGTTCCCGATGCCAGCAGACGTCCGCCGCAGATCAGCAGAAACGAATCGGTCAGGGCTTCGATTTCGTGCAGCACGTGACTGGCGATAATCAAGCTGTTGCCGAGCCCAATCCAGTCGTTCAGCACATTCGTCATTTCAGTTCGACCGACCGGATCCAGACCGCTGAATGGTTCGTCCAGAAACAGCAGGGTCGGCTCGTGAGCCATGGACTGAGCCAGCTTGATCCGCTGTCTCATGCCGCGTGAGTAGGTTGCGATCGGCCGATTCATGTCGTTGGACATACCGACCAGAGCAAGACAGTCGGCGGCTCGGGCGCGTGCAGGTCGCGAGCGAACGCCGTGAAGTTGCAGCAGCAGGGTCACCCAATCGAGTCCGGTGGTCGTGGCGTACAATCCTTCGAAGCCGGGACAGAAGCCAATCTTCTTCATGAACGCCGAGTTATTTCTCGGCGACTGACCCAATACCCGAACCGTTCCGCGAGTGGGAACGAGCTGGCCAATCAGCAGATTCAGTAAAGTGCTTTTGCCCGCACCGTTGGGGCCGAGCAGTCCATAGGCGCCCGGCTTCAACTGTGCGTTGAAGTCGTTGACGCCAATCACCGTACCGTAGAGCTTGGTGACGTGGTCCAGTTCGATCAGGTATTCAGAAGTCATAAGTGCAGTCACGCTCGCAACGGTGCGGACACCTTCCGATAGATAACGGCGAAACAGATCACACACAGAGCGAAGACGAATGCGAACTGCGTGTCGGCGTGAGGTGAGAAGCTCGGAATATCGAGTATGGCCACAGACAAATCGCTGTACAGCAGAAACAGAAACGACATGCGCAGCACCAGTTCGGACGTGTCACCGTTCAGGTTCTGCATCACCAGAAAAGCAGCCAACCCGAAGATCCAGATCGCAAACCAGCCAAAGGTCGCAAAGCGACTTTCCACTGTCATCGATGACAGCATTAACGCCAGCAGCGTTGTTGGCACAATCATCGCGGCCGAAGCGGCCACTGCCCTTAACGGCAGGTCCCATGTCTGGCTGATCACTGAAATGTCCGGCGAAAGCAGCACCGCAAAAACGTACAGCAGCAGTTGTGGAAGCGTGCATGTCAGCAACAGATAACACAAGACCGTGGCGCACTTGCCGAAGATGTACTGGACACGTGTGAGCGGCCGGGAGAAATACAGTAAAAAGGCTCGAGACCTGACATCCTGAGATATCAGCGACGGCGCAATCAGCCCCACAACGACGACCATCCCAATCGCTTGTGATCTCTGCAATTGCAGCAGGACGGACTTCCAGAAAATCGGTCGCGCAGCATTCAGCAGCTCTTCACGGTCCGCACCATTAAGTCCGTCGAGCGTCACCTGCACGACGGGAAACATTTCCGCGGGAAGCAACAACCGGAGCAATTCACGCATACCGTCTGCGTTACCTTGAGTGTTACTGGTCAGCACCTGCTCGAACAGGAAAATCAGCACACCGTAGGCTAAAGGGGGCCCCCAGACCAAAAAAGCGATTCTGCGGAGCCAGGCACTCTGCCAGGCCCGACGGATGCCGATACCTGCGACAACAGTCCAGCGACTGTTGCCGGATTCTCGCTCGCCTTCCCATTCGCGATATCCCAGATTATGAATCGGCATCGCGTTTCTCCCGGACGGCTTTCAAGAACACTTCCTCCAGCGAGGACTGCGACGAGTTCATGTTCTGAATGGCAGCTCCGCAGTCGTCAGCTGCCTGCCACAGATGTTCCGCCACATCTGTCACTTCGCCCGCCACCTGAAGCGTGCCATCCTGCTGCAGGGCGGCTTTCAGCCCGCACGACCGCAACGCGTCCCTCATCGCTTCCCCGTCCCCGGAAAAATCTACGTTTACGGCGGGGTTGGGCAACTTCAGCAGTTCATTCAATGGTGCCGAAAGACGCACCTGACCGGCCGCAAGAATCGTCACGGAATCACACACGACCTTCACGTCGGGCAGTATGTGTGTACACAGAATCACAGACTTGCCGAACTTCTTCGCCATAATACTGATGCGATTCAGCATGGCCTCACGTTCTTCGGGATCAAGTCCCGATGTTGGCTCGTCCAGAATCAGCAGCTCCGGATCGTGTACAATAGACATCGCAAATCGCAGTTTCTGTCGCATGCCAGTGGAGTAGGTTTCGACTTTTCGGTACCGCTCCTGTCCCATACCGCAGAAGTCCAGAACCTCGTGTCCCCGCCGCAAAGCTTCCGTTGCGGGCAGGCAGGACAAGCGAGCCGCCACCTGCACGGATTCAATGCCGGACAACCCGTGCATGTAGCAATCATCTTCCGGCATGTAACCAACTTTGGCGCGAATGGCGGCCGATTCTGTCGTGACGTTATGTCCCAGAACGTGGCCTTCCCCGGATGTTATTCTCACGAGCCCCAGCAGCACCTTGATCAGCGTGCTTTTGCCCGCACCATTGGGACCAAGCAACCCGGTGATGCCGTCTTCGACGGTCAGACTGACTGCGTTCAACGCACGAAATGTGCCATAGTCCTTGGTCAGGTTTCGCAGTTCGATAAGAGAGGTCATGCGCAAAACAAACTCACATCAGACTCACAGGCGGCCAAGACTGTCGAGCCAGGCTACCGAAAGCTGCCCGCCCAGGGAGCTGTATGAACGAGACTTCGCATTCGCCACTCGCGCAGTTCCGCCAGCATCTCCTGTTTTTTATCGGCATGGTCCGGATTGCTCCACAGGTTCTTCACTTCGTCGGGGTCGTTGACCAGATCGAACAGCTGGCCTTCGTCTTCGTCAATGAAGTGCACCAACTTCCATTCGTTGTCGCGGACCATTGTCATGAAGTCAGTGCCATCGAGAATCCCGTCCTTTCCGTGTTCGGCGTACACGTAGTCTCGAGGTTCCCAGTCCTTCCCGTCAAGCGCCGGCAGTAACGACCTGGCCTCCATCGTGGCCGGCACTTCGACCCCGGCAAGGTCCAGAATGGCGGGTCCGATATCCATCTGCTGACAGAGTCCTTCAATCCGTTTGTTGGCCTTAAACCGCCCTGGAGACCAGACGATCAGTGGCATCTTTGTGATGATGTCGTACATCGTCCACTTCTGACTGTGACCGTGATCCGTCAGACAGTCACCGTGATCACTGGTGAAGATGACCACGCTGTTTTCCAGGTAGCCCTTCTTTTCGAGCGACTCCAGAATTTCCCCCACCTTGGTATCGATCATCGTGACGTTGGCCAGATAGTACGCTCGTTGTCGATGTCGTTCTTCCTGGGTCGGGTTATCTTTGTGAACGACGCTGTCGTGATCGATGTCAAAGTTATGCTCACGAAGAACCTTGAACGCCCGCGGCTGATTCTCCTTCTCCTCGTCCGTCACCTCCATGAGCGGCAGAATTTTGCTCATGTACTTTTCAGCCTCTTCCGGTGTGGGATCGTAAGGAGGGTGAGGCCCCGGAAAACCAATTTGCAGAAACAGGGGCTGTTCCGGTTTGGGTTTGGTGTCAATCCACCAGGTCGCCATGTCTCCCACGAAATTGTCCGACTGCATATCGGCATCCTGTTCCCACAGGAACGCGCCCAGACAGTCTTTGTAATCTTCACGCTGGCGATACAGTTCGCGCTGCTGCTTGATCTGTCCGCGGGCATGCAGCGCCTTGTCCCATTCGTCAAAGTAGTAGCGTTCTT
Organism: Fuerstiella sp.; assembly: GCA_029941865.1. Taxonomy (GTDB): domain Bacteria; phylum Planctomycetota; class Planctomycetia; order Planctomycetales; family Planctomycetaceae; genus Fuerstiella. The sequence goes on from JAPYTO010000045.1 coordinate 19,319, forward strand.
CCAGGTAACGGTCCTTGTTTTCCACCACGTACCGTTCGTGAAAGCCCATCGGAGTGTGGTAGGGATAGGTATGCATCTTGCCAATATTGACGCATCGATATCCACTGTCTGCCAGCGATTCGATCCAGCCATGCTGCCACGGGTCGGCGTTTTTCAGAATGCCGGTCGTGTGTGGGTAGTAGCCGGTAAACAGGCTGGCGCGCGACGGTGCACAACTGGGGGCCGAAATATGACAGTTGGTAAACGTCGTCCCTTCCCGGACAAGGCGATCCAGGTTTGGCGTGTCCATGTAATCAAAACCGAGCTCGCGAATGGTATCGAAACGCTGCTGATCGGTAATGATGAAGATAATGTTCGGACGGTCGTCGGACATCTGTTATTTTGATTTCACAAATGAATAATTGCAACCGGTGAGGTTGGGCCGCATCTTCAAAGATGCAGGAACGTGATGCAAGGCCGCCGCAGGTCGGCGACGTGACTTTCGCACGAAGCGACCGACTATGGTCGGTCAGCACAGGGACACAATGTCAGGGACCTGAGTCTTTCCGCCCGCCGGAGGGAACCCAGGTACTCGCACTGGTGACCTGAATTTCATGCACTTCGTCGGCAGTGATGGGTTTATTAGGATCGACCTGCGTCTTTTCCTGACCTTCCTGGACTTTCCGCGGGCGGTACTGCGCGGCCAGACCTTCTTCGCGGTGATTGCGAGCCACAGCGTTCCAGAACCCCAGACTCGGACCCTCGTTGCGAAAGTACCGATACGAGGTCAGCAGGCCAAGCATCAACAGGGCTGTGGCAAGGACGGCGATCACGATCCAGTCGTAGGCACTGGAGGTAAAAGCCAGCCCCAGAAAAGAGCAGAGACCGGTTCCCAGACCCACGATAATTACGGTCGCCAGCATGCTGCCGGCGTCGTCGCGACTATGGAACCATTTTTTTGGCATAATGCCAGACCCTTCTCCAGCTCATGACTCTACCACTGCTGTTGCTGCACGGGCACGGATCGCTATCCAGCCACAGCACGCTGTCTGCAGATCGTTGCTTCTTAACCAAATCGACTCTCTCAATGATACTCTTTCCATGAACACCGGGAAGAAGGGAAAAGTCTAACAAAACGCTCAGTTTGGTCGATCGTGGCGACTGGAACGGCGAATCAGCATCCCTCAGATTCGGTCACAACCATGTGGTCGACGCCGAATCCGGTCGTGGTCAGAGGTGTTCATTCGGCGCCAAAAAGACTCAGAACTTCCTGTTCAGAATTCTTCGGCACCATCAGAACGACGGTATCGCCCGCCTGCAGCTGATCGTTGGCGTGCGGAACGGTCACATAATCCTTACGTTCAATTGCGGCCACCACGCAGTTTGGCAGGTCAAGTTCGCGAAGAGTCGACTTCGTTGCCGGAACGTCTTTCCGGACTTCCACTTCCCAGACCTCGGCGAACCCGCCAGCGATGGGAGACCGCTCCAGAACGGGGCCTTTCGCAACCAGTCCTACAATCTGTCGGGCCATGGCTTCGCGGGGACTGACCGCAACATCGACGCCAAGGCGTTCCAGAACGTTGGCATAATCAGGGCTGCGAACAATGGTCAGCAAACGCCGGCACCCTAATTCCTTAGCCTCTACGCCGCAGACAATGTTCTCTTCATCCCGGCCGGTGCAGGCCACAAAGACATCGCTCCTGCCGACCCGTGCCTCTTCCAGGTCTGCTTTGCTTTTCACGTCAGCATGCAGGATCGAGCAGTTCGGTAATCGCTCCGCAATAAAATCACATCGATCGACGTCACTCTCCAACACGGTGACGCGACACCGAGTACCCTCCAGCAGACGTGCCAGGTTCAGACCAATTTCACCGCCTCCGGCAATCACCACCCGTTGCCGCTCGGCCGAACGATCGGCAAACTGTCCGGCCACCTTCTCCAATTCGCCCTGTGCACCAATTAATGTGACGTGGTCGCCAGCTTGAACCGAATCGTCTGCTCCAGGGATGATGGACCGGTCGTTGCCGCTGATTAAACCCATCCGCACTGTGATGGGCAGCTTCAACTGTTTCAGCGGAATCCCAATGGCCCGCGCCTTTGGCCCCACCTGAATGCCATGCACCTCAACACCACCACGAACAAAATTTTCGACAGCCAGCACCGATGAGCTGCGAATGTGTCTTGCCAGTTCCAGTGCCGTCAGATGCTCCAGACTGATCAGGCGGTCGACGTTGAAGTGCCGTTGATAGTCGAACGTGCTGTTGTCACGAAAGATCGGATTAAACACTCGCGCAACGCTGCGAGACGCTCCCATTTCACGGGCAATGCTGGCACTGACCAGATTAACTTCGTCGCGACTGGTCACGGCCAGACACAGGTCGGCTAACTGAATCCCGGCCTGAAACAGTCTCGCGACGTCAAAGGCGGATCCACAAACCGTCTGGACGTCCAATTGCTCTTCCACCCGGCGCAGGACAGACGCCTGCTCGTCCACGACGCAGACATTCACGCCCCTGCTACAAAGCAGTTCGGCAACTGTGCGGCCGACCGTACCGGCTCCCAGCACAACCACATTCATGGTGACAACCCTGTTCCGTTCAACAGTTCCGCTGCTTCCACAGCAAAATACGTCAGGATGCCGTCCGCTCCGGCGCGTTTGAACGCCAGCAGGCTTTCCAGAATGGATTTCTCACGATCAAGCCAGCCATTCTGTATGGCGGCTGACAACATGGCGAACTCTCCGCTCACCTGATACGCAAACGTGGGAATCGCGAAGGTCGATTTCACTCGGTGCACAACATCCAGATACGGCATACCGGGCTTGACCATCACCATGTCGGCACCCTCTGCGATGTCCAGACGCACTTCGCGAAGTGCTTCGTCCGTGTTGGCCGGATCCATCTGATAGGTGCGCTTATCACCGCCGCCCAGACTACCGGCAGATCCGACGGCGTCGCGGAACGGTCCATAGAATGCAGAAGCATACTTCGCGGCGTACGACATGATCTGCACGTTCGTGTGCCCGGCCTGATCCAACGCACTCCGGATCACACCGATGCGACCATCCATCATATCGGATGGTGCGATAATGTCGCACCCCGCAGCGGCCTGAACGACAGCCTGCTTCGCCAGTACCTCCATGCTCTCGTCGTTGACGACGTAGCCGTTCCGGACCACTCCATCCTGACCGTGAGTTGTGTAGGGATCCAGAGCCACGTCGGCAATCAGTCCGATATCATGCCCCGCTGACCTGATCGCTGTAAGTGCCCGACAGATCAGGTTTTCGGGGTTGAACGCTTCGTCGCCGTCCGGAGTCTTCTTCTCTGCCGGCGTGACCGGAAAGATGGCGACTGCCGGAATCCCGAGTTCCGCCGCCCGCCCCACGAATTCGACAAGTCGGTCAACGCTGTAACGATTCACACCCGGCATGGACGCCACAGCTTCAACGACATCAGTGCCTTCGGTCACGAACACAGGCAAAATCAGATCGTCGACAGAAAGATGATTCTCCCGGACCAGACGACGAATCCAGTCAGTCCGGCGATTTCGCCGCATTCGAACTGACGGAAATTCTCCGTAAGCGGAGATGGAATTGCTCATTCTGAAAAGTCCCGACTTAATCCGTGATCAAAGTTTTTTTCGCAGTGGCCGATGCTGAGGTGTAGTCATGATTAGTTGTGAAGTTGGACAGGGTGACCCATCTGGGGTTGGAGCGAGGCACGAGTGAAACCCCGGGGCTTCCTTCGCAAGCTCAGTCCAGCCCCGACCACCCACCACAATCCGTCACTGCACCCCCAATGTGCGATCCATACAATCTGCTGGCCAAAGCTTCCAGTTGTTCATCAGTAATTCACATCATCGCTGATACCCGCCACTGTACCAAATGAAGTCCGTGCACAAGGTACGGTGAGGAAAGATAATCAGCTGACCAAAGATTTCAGTCGCATCATTTCCCCTGCGTGGTGTCGAAGATCGGGAGTCCTGATTCGGTCGCACTTGGGCGTGAAGTGACAATAATCTTCTTTGCCTCCTCATCGATGCTTATGATCATCATGTCACGGTAGTCCGGATTGGTAATGATGGCATTCAGCGTTTTCAGAACCGTAGCCTCACCGAAGTCATAGTTCTGTTTCATGTTCTGCGTGAGAGCCGCTTTTTTGAGACCGTCACCGTCGATTTCGATCGTGGTCTTGATTTCCTCCGCAATGTAGGCCAGAGCCTCCTGGAGGGGCATATTACGGAAGTCGACATAGATCGTCATCTGCAGACGATCCACGATTAATTCAGGCAGGGCTTTCGCGGTTGCCACGACCGGTGCCGGACCATTGAAGTCGGTCACAACGGATTGATTCCAGGTGAACAACGAAGCCGCCGCAAGGTTCGCGGCGGCTTTGTCCGGCAACAATGTAATCATGCGCACATACGACGGCCCCACATAGGTTGAAGTGCCCAGCACCGTCCCCCTCATCATCGCCGGAAATCGCCCGATCATTTCTCGATAGCCTTTCGTCGCTGGCTTCATAAAGCGGGCTGTTGCCTGAAGCAACTCAGGCAGTTTTTCCATCTGCACTTTAACATGACGCTGAGCCCGCAAGGCAGAACTTTCGTTGTTGGGGTGCAGCAATGTCTCCATGAACAGTTCGGAACCAAGATGGAGGCTCCACCCGACAGTCTGTACATCTTTGCCAAACCACAGGACGAACTCGTCAGCGAAATCCTGCATCTGCTCCCGAAAGATGTATTCACGATGAGTATCAATATTGAGCAAATCGAACATCAGCGTCATCTGGCGTCGGCGATCGGATTCCCGCAGCAGGACTTCGATGTCCACGGACGCCTGCGGCGCGTACTTTCGGGCGTCAGCGAGAGAATCGGACATCGTGATGGGAGCCACGGCAAACGTCTTTGTATCAATCAGCAGGTAGCTGTAAGGATCTGATTCGAATACCTGTCCGTCCAGATCAGATCGAACCTGTCCTCGAAACCGATTCAGCTGGAGGTCGGATTGCGTCTGTTCACTTCGAAGTCGCACCACAGCAGCCACTTCAGGTGCCGACGTGCGGGGACCGAAGTTGACCGCAAACGTCAACTCTTCAATCTCCTGCGGCTCGAACCGTGTCATGTCTCGAATCTCTTCTTCCAGCCACTGACCAAGGTCACCGAGCGTTGCCATAAACTCACGGTTCTTCCGGTCAGCACTCCAGATTTCTGCAGGACGCAGATGAAAAATCAGATGCGGTGTGAACGGCAGATAGTCCAGTGGAATCACGGACCCCGATGTTGGGCTGAGTGCCCTGGCATTCTCGTTGGCATCGGCCAGCACGAGTTTCTCCTGCTGCCATGCTTCATTCACCTGTGGCTCTTGATCTGCAGCGGCCTGTTCGGCGGCCAATTTTGCGTCTGAGCTCCGCTGCCACCACAGCCCAATCATGCAGCTGACGAACAGCAGCGTGCCCAGCACAGCGACCATGGGGCCACCGCGGCTCTTGCGTTTGCGACGCCCTCGCCCACGATTCGTTGCGTCGCCAGTGTTCGTTGCCGGGCCAACTGATGTCGCAGCATCCGATGAGCTCACATCGACATCAGCCAATGGAAGCGGAGCTTGCGCGACGGAAGAAAAATCAAATGCACCCGGAGCAGCTGCCTCCTGCGAACCAGGCGTCGGAAAAGATGACGGCAATTCGTCGTGCGCCGGCGGTGGTGAATCCGGCACCCATTTTGCGGATGTACCGACCATCGGTTCCGCCGGCGGCGCCGGAGCTTCGGCCTCCAGCAGCGTCAATTCCACTTCATCCGGTTCCGTCAGAATAAACCGGTGCTGGCAACGCGGGCACTTCCCCTTGCGTCCCAGCAATTTTCGATCCGGCAACTTAAGATCGGCCGAGCACTTGGGACACGAAATTGTAACTGTTGACATCGCGGCACCTGGAGCGTCAAAACGCAGGAAATCTGATTTTCTGGATTCGTTGACGTAGCCGCTGCCGGAGTCGCACATATTCACGAGACCCTGCCGGAAGCTCCGGCGGTCCTGCGAATTCACCCACAACGGCAACCCAGTGTCATCGACCTAAGGAAGCGCCACAACCGTTCCGGGGCCACGTGACGCAACAGGCTACTTCGCGGATTTTAGCGTGCAACACGGCTATCGGAAACGTTCATCTGAAAATGGATGCAGATCCTTCGACCCACCATCGGCAGGCATCGAGCGCGCTTCACCGAAGTGTACCAACTTCCGCCACCGTTCAGCTGCGAAACCGCTCGCCAGCCCCGCTACCCGTCCGTGCGACATGCACCAGCATCAAGCAGCGCCTCCGCCAGCTGAAAGTCTTCTCTGGTGGTGATCTTGATATTCATCGGCCAACCAGGATGCACGTGGACTGGTTCACCAAAAGCTTCCACAATTGACGCGTCGTCCGTGAATGCAGACAGATCGTCCGCCGCGTCAAAGGCCAGCTGCAGCAGTGTCCTGCGGAAAACCTGCGGCGTTTGTGCCAGGACAAGTCCGCTGCGATCGACAGTTCGCTGAATGGTATTTCCGTCGACCGCCTTTACCGTACTGCTGACAGGAACGCCTGGAATCACCGCGTCATGCGTTGCGGCGGCAGCGAATATTTCGGTCACCCATTTTTCGGTCAGCAATGGTCGAGCCGCATCATGAATGGCAACAAAATCGGCATCCTGAGACAAAGAACTGATTCCGTTCAACACGCTCTCGGCACGACATGTCCCGCCTTGCGCGATGGTGATGTTCAGGACCGCCAGGTTTGCCCGAAACCGCTCCCGGAACTCGTCAAGGTCGTCCGGGGACAGAACCAAAACGACTTCCGAAACGTCGTCCCGGTTAATGAAGTGCTCGGCCGTCCGCAACCAGACGGCACGCCCCTTCAGTTCGACGAATGTTTTTTTGCGCGCGAAGCCGGTGAATCTCCGACTCTCGCCGGCAGCGGGCAGAATGACGGCAAATTTTGACATATCAACCGATCAGAACCACCACATGTTCCGCTGGACAAATTCCACAACATCGCCAAACAGCCAGAAGGCCAGAGTACAGTCACTGCAATAAATGCGAACGGAAACTTCAGACCCGATCTGACGGGTAGGAATCTCAGTGCCTTCGGCGCCTTCCGCGATTAGTTCGAACGCAGTTCCCAGTTCCGAATCCGTTGTGGAACGCGTCGCGATCGTGATGAGTCGGCATTTGAATTTGGATTCCGGCAGACTAACCATCGTGAAGTCACAATCCAACATGCCATCACCACCACTGGCGATGTTCTCTTCAATCGCCCGCAGCAGATGCCCCATTCGTTTCTCTTCGACCAGCAGTTCCATGTGCCACGGGCCGTTGTCGTTCATTACATCGAACAGGTGATCACCCTGTCGGACCGGTCGGTCCTGCAGAACTTCCATGCGTTTGAAGTCCGGAATGACACCAGTCGCAGGTGCTCGGATTTTCAGTTTCTGATCTTTTCTAACGAGTAGCATCTTGAGCTTATTTTCAGCGATCTTGTGGTCGGCAGCAATGGTCTCCAGTTCGATCTGCAGGCGATGAACTTCCTCCTTGTTCCTTAACTGCTCGGCAGATTTCCTTGCGTTGCTGGCGATTTTTTCGACTTCTTCCTGTTTGTCAATTTCCGTTTTCGCGTTGCTGATTTCTTCCTCAATCTCGTCGTTGTAGAGGGTCATCAGGACTTCCTGCTGTTCCACCCGAAGCTCGCCGCTGTCATCGGGGGCAACATCAATTTCAATGATTTCGCCGTCCCACAAAGCAAACACGGCGTGTTGTTCAACTGGCATCAACTTACCGTCAGCGTCGACGGGGTACGGCAATTTGATCATGGTCATGGCCGCCACAAGGCCGGCGATCACCGCCAGCACGATCGTCGTGATGGCCAGTTTGCGCCCTTGAAACCATTCCGTCACCCGCCCCATCAGCTTGAAAACGGAACGTCCGAAAATTCGACCGTGAACTCGCGAATTCCACAATGCCGCACCAACGTGGTCGGCCAGCAACTCTGCTCGCTGTTCCAATTGGGGGACAGGTTCTGACTCCGCGACCTGTTCGATCACAATGCAGCCAGTTGCCCGGCGACGTTTCTTTTTGCGTTTGAGTTCTGCCTCTTCTCCCTGTTCGCGAACCAACACGTCATTTTCAAACGTGGGGACGATCATGATCATCCGCGAGCCACTTTCCTGAACGAAATTGGCCAACGGTTTTTCGATCTGAGGCGGCAGGTTTTCGATTTTCCCGGCGTACGTCAGCGTCTCGCCCATATCGATCACGCGACGCGAGAGACGCTTCATCGATGTGATCAGGTTGGCACGAGCGTTCACCGTGGACTGACCGCTGACGGCTCGGATTTTCACGTTGCGCCCCTTGCGCGTGACAATGCTCAGTCGATCGCAACCCAGTAGCGGTCGACCATCACTGGCAGAAGCATCAGCGACTTCCTGCTCCTCGAGCGATCTCTGAATTCGCAGCGTGTATTGTTCGAAGTCCGTCCAGAACTGGCTCTTCAAGTCATCAGTCATCGACGAATTTCGGCGTTTGCCTTCGACATAACGCGACGCGTAACCGCACATCTGTTCCAGAAACTGCATGTAACCCGATCGAGCTTTCTCGGGCACATCCGTTCTCTGAAACAACTGCACAACGCCGACGCAGTCTTTCTCTTTGTGTAATGCCGACAGCACCATCACGTGTTCGGTGGGCAGATCCACACCCTGTCCGTGGACCAACGTCTTTGCTTCACCGGTCTGCAGGACGTCAATGAGCAGTTTTTCATTGACCTGCATCGCTCCGGGAATTTCTTTCAGACCGGTCTGATCCAGGTCAACTTCTGCCACAAGACCGAGTCGGCCGCCATCCTGAAGCAGCCATACGGCACCACCTTTCGCTCCGATGGCGGTCACGACGCGATTCAGAAACTCCTGAAAAAAGATGTTGGGTGGAATGTCCTCACCCGACATCTTTTCAATCTCGCGGGCAAGGTGCATCACCTTCTCACGCACCCGCCGCAGATTCTCGTCCGATGATGCGTTTGGTTCTGTCATTTCTATCCCGAAGTGATGGCTGAACGCCAAATTTGTGGTAAAGACTGGACTGTGCTGCCCCGGTCGTTGTCCGGCTGGGTTCCTGGAGGTCAGACGAACAAGAACCTTCGATCCAACCGAAGTGTCGTGAAAACCAAACGTTACGTCGCGCAGGACGGCGATCGGAGTGTGACAAAGAATAATCGGCAGAGCAACATCGACCTGCATCCCCTACGGTCAAATTCAGAGCCCGTAGGGAGAATTTGGACAGATCGTTCTCACTGCCTTGCCTGGTTCCCCCAAACGGAACACGGGAAGGGAGTAATCTGCATCTGTTCCGGTGACGTTTGAATATTCGCTGTCGGCGGCATTGAGTCTCGAATGGGTCACGAGCAGCGGAAATCCGAGGAGAAGACGAGTACGAGACGCGAATACGATCCTGATGTTTGTTCCCTCGTCCTCGTCCCTCCTACTCGTCTTCTCGTCCTCGATTTCTTCTTTCGCGGCCGCGAAAACGTATGCCACCCAATTATCCCCGTGTCGTGCAGGCTGCCCGCACTGCGGAGCGGCACCTGGCGGTGGAACTCGGCGTGTCCGGCATCAGGAAAGCAGGGACCGGGTGGGTTCTGAACCGTGGTCGGAAAGAGGGATCGGCCTGCCGACGTTGCTGATATTTGTGGCTTCATGGTCCAGATTCAGGGCCTGGCAAACGGTCGCCATCAGATTCTGCACGGTCATGGGGGCGTTTTTCACTTCCATCCCGTCGTCGGACGTGCTGCCGTACGCTTGTCCGCCTTTTACGCCTGCCCCGGCCAGGACAGTGCTCCAGCTTTTGGGCCAGTGGTCGCGACCCGTGTTGTCGTTGATTTTCGGCGTCCGGCCAAACTCTCCCATCCACACCACCAACGTATCGTCCAGCAGTCCACGCTGTTTTAGATCGCCGATCAGAGTGGCATAGGACGGATCAAGGACGCCGCACAGAGAACCAACCGCCTCAAAGTTGTCCTGGTGAGTATCCCAGCCCGCACCTCCGCCAGCACCGTCGGCATTGCTGAGATTCACTTCTACAAACGACACGCCGGTTTCGATTAGCCGCCGAGCCAGCAGGCAGCCCTGACCGAAAGGATTCCGCCCGTAGGAATCACGGAGCATTTCGTCTTCTGTGTCCAGATTGAAGGCTGCCACGGCACCAGACTCCATCATGCGAATGGCCTGCTGATAAGACTGCACGTGACTGCGACCAGGACCTCCCGGATACTGCTTCAGGAAATCATGTTCCAGGGATGTGAGTAGTTGCAGACGGGCATCCGACTGAGCTGACGAAACGCGATCGGACCGCTTTAGATTGCTCACTTCAAACGAAACCTGTTGAGCATCGGCATCCGGCCCCGTCATCTGCGACGCCACAACCAGCGGCGACCATGCCGGTCCAAGGAAACCCGGTCCATACGCCGCCGGACTAAATGCCTGAAACGGATTGACGCTCACGAACGACGGCAGATCACATTCTTTGTTCAACAGCTCCTTGCTCAGAAAGGATCCAACAGTCGGATATCTGATCGGTCCCTGAGGCAAATATCCGGTGTGCATGAAGTAAGTGGCGCGCGAATGGTCACCTTCTTTTGTGGACATCGAACGGATCACCGCCAGATGATCCATGACTTGCGCCGTCTGCGGCAGGTTCTCGCTGATGCGGATGCCCGGTACACTGGTTTCAATGGACTTAGTAGGTCCCCCGTTTTCGTGCTCTTCTTTGGGGTCGAACGTTTCCATCTGGCTGGGGCCACCAGACATCCACAGCAGAATGCACTTGCGATGTTTCTTCGTATCCGACTGACCTGCCTGAGCTGCGATCGTGGACAGCCACCCCGATGCGGACGCTCCGAGCAGACTCAGCCCGGTGTACTTTCCGAAGTCACGACGATTTATTGTGCGGTGCATCTGACGACTCTCAAACGTGTGAACTGAAGAGCGAGCCTTAACATCGATTTGTAGACGGATCGAGCAAACGGTGTGTCTGCCAGAACATCGGCCGATTCCTTCGGATGTCGAACCGAACAGACTGTATCACGGTAAAATCCGGTTTGTGCTGCTCCGGCATTGGTGTCGGCCTCGGTCCGGCCTACGTCGTGCAAAATGCAGGTTAGTGGTTCAACAGGAACTCGCTGCTGTTCAGCAGCGCCCAGAATATGTCAGACAGAGCGGCCCGCGAATTCTTCGCAGCACCGCCAGACGAGAGGTATTCACCGAAACGCCGTTGTTCGTTCGCTGACGGACGCCGACTTAACGCTGCCAAAAACAGCGTTTCCAGCTTTTGTTCGTCGGACATCCCGGGAAATTCCGCGATCGCTCGCAGAGTCTGACTGTCATCGACGCTGGTCGCGTTGTCGATAAAGTCGCCGTTCATCATCGCCAGTGCCTGCAGAATCGTGGTTTCACGCTCCAGCGGAGATTCGACGTTGTTTCGAAACAGATCCAGAAACCTCGCGCGAGGTGAGTTCATGTCGACGACGAACGGGTTGTCACTGCGGTAGGGTTGGTAATATCCGACCGCTTCAGCAACGCTGTCGAAGAATTGTTCCGGCGTCAGCCCCCGCAGCGCCGCTCGAGCAAAGTGCGATGGTTCTGCCTGAGAGGCGTGTGTTTGCCGACCGCTGAGTTGGTAGACGTTCGTGGCCGTGATGACTCGTACGACATGGTTCACATCAAACCCGCTGGATACGAATTCCTGAGCCAACAGATCCAGCACCTGCGGGTGCGATGGAGGGTTGCCGTCAGAAAAATCGTCGACCGGATCGACGATGCCTCGCCCGAAAAACTGAGCCCACAGACGGTTGACCGCCATTTTTGCGAAGTAGGGATTCTCTGAGTCCACGACCCAGTCCGCCAGCATCTGTCGTGGCGTTTTTGAATCGTCTGTCCAATCGGGTTCAAGACCGGTTAGATAAACGGCCGGCACAACATTCTCAGTTCCCGGTATGTTAATTGTTCGAGCGTCCGTCTTCTCCGTCATATCCTGCATCATGGCGGGATTGTCGGCGTCGTCATCGTCCGGGCGGCTGAAACCGGAATAAAACGCCGCCATGTTCCAGAACTGATCCTGACTCCACTTATCAAACGGGTGATCGTGACACTGAGCACAATCCAGGCGGACGCCAAGAAATGCGCGAGCAGTGCCGGATGCAAGATTCTCAGGCTTCAGTTCGCGTACGAGAAAAAATGCATCGGGGCTGGTCGTCGACGACAGGGCAGCACCGGCATTCGTGTTCAATTCCGTCGTGATGATGTCGTGAACGATCTGGTCATACGGTCGCCCTTCCGAAATGTGCTGCCACAACCAGGCTTCGAATCCGGGAATGAGAGCTCGAAACTGCGGTTGGCTGTTTGCCTGCGGAATCAAAGCGTTCCGCAGGGCGGTCGTGAAGTGTCGTACCGACGAGGGACTATCCAGCAGCAGCTCAACCGCGTGGGACCGTTTGTCCTTTGATTCGTCGTCCAGAAAATCCCGGACTTCTGACACCGCAGGAATTCGCCCAGCCAGATCCAGATATAGACGACGAAGATACTCGGCATCATCGGCGGTGTCGGCCGGTGTGACTTGTTCTCTTTCCCACGCCACCTGAAACAGCCGATCGATCTCAGCTGCGGTTTCGTGCGGAGCATCCGCCGCCCACAGACTGGTTCCCGCCGCGACTACAATGGCACCAAACAATACGTACCGCACGATGACATCCTTATGAAGTGGCCGTTGGCAACGGCGTCAGACGAACGCTGATCGTAGTTTCCCACGCGTCGCCTGACAGGATCCCTCAATCAGGCAGATTTGTCCAGATTTCTGTCCGGAAACAGAAGGAAAACTGTCCGTCCGTCGATTGTGCGTGTCGTCATCGGCGGTGTGCCGGTTTATTTCCGTACGGATGGGCGTCGAATTGTCAGTCGCCGCGGCAAACGGTAACCTTCGTCGATTGCTGGCAATTTGCCCCATTCCCCTCCTTTGACCCCTGAAACGCTGCATAATGACTCGAAAAGGTGAAATCTTTTCCGGACTCTCCGTCGCCCTCGTCACTCCATTCCATGCTGACGAATCATTAGACGAAGCCACGCTTCGCAAACTGGTGGACTTTCACGTCGAATCCGGCACGGACTGCGTCGTGCCCGTGGGCACGACTGGTGAAAGCCCAACCTTGACGCATCAAGAACATGACCGGGTCATTGATGTCGTTTGCGAACATGCCGCCGGACGAATCAAAGTCATGGCCGGAACAGGGTCCAACTGCACGGCGGAGGCCATTCGGATGACGCAGCATGCGAAAGATGCCGGGGCGACCGGTTCGCTGCAGGTGGCTCCGTATTACAACAAGCCGACTCAGGAAGGATTTTTCCAGCACTACAAGGCGATTGCCGATGCCGTCGACATTCCGCACGTGCTGTACAACATCCCCGGACGTTCTGCAAAAAACATTGAACCGGCCACAATCTGCCGCATCTCGGAAGCCTGTCCAAACATTGTCGCCGTCAAAGATGCGACAGGATCCATGGATCAGGCATCCCAGATTCTGGCCGCATCTGATCTGACGCTGTTGTCCGGAGACGACAGCATGACGTTGCCACTGATGTCAATCGGTGGCAGTGGCATAATCTCCGTCGCCGGGAACATCATTCCGAAAGACGTAAAGGCGTTGGTTGATGCCTTTAACAGTGGCGACATCGCCAAGGCTCAGCAGTGGCACCACAAACTGTTTCCGTTGTGCCGCGATATGCTCGGTCTGTCGACGAACCCCATTCCCATCAAAGTTGCCATGGCACTCACGGGCATGGACTGCGGACCACTTCGTCTGCCCATGACGGATCTGGCTGCGGACGAGCTGGAATCACTGAAAGTCACGCTGAAGAACTACGGGTTGCTATAAAGCCACATACGTTTTCACAGTTGACTCAATTCTCTGTCCGCCAGGATTCTAATCTCAGCACTGCTTCATGGGTGACCATGGATTTCCGGAACGCAGATTGATTGTCCGCCACCGAACCACCCCTTGACGACACAGGGTCCAACGCTCCGGCTTCTAACTTCCGGCGTGGCATCCTGCTGGCAGTCGCCTCCGCCGTGGCCTATTCGGCAACAAATCTTGCGCTCCGCGGCCTGTCGGGACAGCATGAAGGTCTCGGCTGGGCAATCTGGGTGTCCGCGATGAAAGCCCTGCCGACGGTCGCCGTGGCAACATACCTGCTGATACGTCGAGCCTGGCGCGGCGGCGTGCTGTTTCCGTCCACCAGAATCCTGCCGGTCCTGTTCATTTGCGCACTGGTGATGCAGTTTGGCGGGAACCTGGGTTTTCAGGTCGCGCTCGGACATATTGGGTTGGCCATCACGGTTCCGCTGGTCTTCGCGTTCATCATCTGTGCCGGCGCACTGCTGGGACGAATGTTCCTGGGTGACACCCTTTCCCCTCGAACATACCTGTCCATGACGATCATGACCGTCTCCATCATTCTGCTGTCGTGGGCAGCAACGCTTAACGCTCCGGCCTCGGAAGCGAAACCGACATCGTTGGTGGCAGGCAGCATCTGGTTCGGAATCTTCATCGCGATCGTCTCGGGCATGTCGTACGGAGTCAACGGAGTTGTGATTCGCAGCATCGGCCGTAAATCGTTACCCATCGAATCAATGTTGATTGTCTACAGCTTAACGGGAGCCATCCTGCTGGGCACACTCGGCGCCACGATGCTGGGCACCGAGCGACTGCTCGAGATCAGAGCACGAGATTGGCAACTGATGCTGACGGCAGGCATCTTTAACGCAGTTGCTTTCTTCAGCATCAGTCACGCATTAAAGCTGACCAACGTCACTCAGGTGAACCTCATCAACGCTTCACAAAATGCAATGT
>JAPYTO010000046.1 GCA_029941865.1 Fuerstiella sp.
TCTATCTCTGGAAGACCAATCTTTCTACTACTCAAAGTCCGTCACGGCGTTGCCCCAACGGGATGGTTGGCAATTACGTTTAACTCACGGTCAATGACCAAACGGCCACGCACAGCGGCTCATCGCTCATCATCACGATTCTTCTGGAAACCGGCATGCCGGCTGACTATTCATTATCAGTGTCGCTGTGATTGTGGGTACGAATGACTGTTACAAAATTACCGTTCCCGGGCGGCGCGAATGTTGAAGCGGTCGTCATGCCGCGGTGTTCTCTGCGACCGGTGTCGATGTTGATCCAGACAATTAGCCGTTCCACTGCTGGTTCGCCCACGTCCAGCGTCACGCTTCGTTCCTGTTTTGAAGCAGGAAAATACAGGATGAATGTGTTCCGCTCCGTCGTCGTGGCAACGAAGGCTTCGTTGTCGCTGCGATCTTTGAGTAGTTTGTTCGCCGGTTCAACATTCCACAGCGGTACAAGTTCCTCCACCCTGCGAGCCGCTCGAAGACAGGCGACGGCCTTGTCATTGATA
This sequence comes from Fuerstiella sp., assembly GCA_029941865.1. Taxonomy (GTDB): domain Bacteria; phylum Planctomycetota; class Planctomycetia; order Planctomycetales; family Planctomycetaceae; genus Fuerstiella. The sequence goes on from JAPYTO010000046.1 coordinate 531, forward strand.
CCCAGCCCCGAATCAGGCCGGTGAAAGCGAATCGATGCAGCTCCCGCCAGCAGATGACGCCAGAAGCGTTCAATCGCATCCTGATCCGTGTGTTTGAACTTGTTGCCATCGGCCCCGTACGTCTTCGTGGTGTTCATTGGCCGTGGCTGACTGCTGAGGTAATTCCTGACGTACAGAAAATTGTCCCAGTGTTTCTGCCCGCTGTTCTGGTTGTTCTGTGAGACGTCCACGAAACCGTACAGCCTGGGATGGTCGAAGGTTCGGCGATGTCGTTTGGACTTCAGGTCCCAATCGTCCCACATCTCAGTGACCATCGCGCGCTTGCCGACTTGCTCGGCACGGCGATGTACGAGCCGTGCCCAATACTCGCCCCACTCCGCTTCACCGGATGTTTCGTTGTCCATGCAGTACAGGACGTTGTCGAATTTCAGCGAATGATCAAGCAGCTTATTGACAAACGCTTCCTGATACTTCAGCACGATCGTGTTGTTTCGCTGCTTCGGCGTCGTAAAGAAGAACGGCTGTTTGTTTGCGCCCGGGTGGTCAGGATATCGCTCAGCGAAACCGGATTCCTTAAAAGTGTAATTGACGTTGTTGGCCGGACAGTACGGATGCTTCGTCCAACGATCCCGATCGTGAGCTCGCACATCGGTGTAATCGAATCGATCCCAGATTTCGATCTGAACGAAGATGCTGCGTTTGGCAGTCTCGGCCAGCATGGTTTCAAAACGTCGCCAGTATTCCGGATTCCACTGCGACAGATCGTACTTTCCATTCTCCAGTCGCAGGAACGGATACACCTCGAAGCCGACGTCCTTGCGATCACTCATGGTGTTGCGAATAACGTTGCCACCCGCCGCGACGATTCGGTCCAGCTGTGGAATCAGTTTTTCACGCGGCCACTGAAATAGATTGTCGTCATCGCTTCCTCCAAGCAGCAGCACCGGCTTGCCGTCGTGCGACCAATACCACGGATTCTGGCTCCAGGGTTCAATCGCATAAACGCCACATGCGTTGGTTGTTACAAACACCAACGCAACGATGGTTCGCTGGAACGACTGGTGAAACGGTCGGCGATGGCTGAGGTTGGTAATCATTTCAGATCCGTTTTCAAAACCACAAGATACCAGCACGAAGCGCGAGCGAGTGAATCAAATTCATGAGAAAACCAGAGCGGTAACTCACTTGCTGGCGCTGCGTGCTGGTATTGAAACTACTTCTGTTCTGTTGGCGACCATGCCGCAATTAGACAAGAAATTCATGCTCGACTCGACCGTACACATCGGTCAGACGGTAGTCACGACCGAGATGTGGATAAGTCAGTTGTTCATGGTTGATCCCCATCAGATGCAGCACGGTTGCGTGCAGGTCGTGCAGATGCACTCGGCCTTGTATCGGGCGGTATCCGAAGTCATCCGTCTCGCCGTGTACGTAGCCGGGCTTGACGCCGCCTCCGGCCAGCAGGGTGCAGAAACTTTCCTGCTGATGCTCTCGACCGTGCTTTTCGATGGGACTGGTGCCCGACAGATCCTGACTCCAGTAAGTGCGGCCGAATTCACCGGACACCATCACCAGTGTGTCTTCCAGCAGACCACGTTGCTTCAGATCGCGGATCAGTCCGGCGACCGGTTTGTCAGCACCGGCACAGGATCTGGGCAGGCTGTTGCGGATGTCAACATGATGATCCCAGCCACCGATGGTGACCTGCACGAAACGCACGCCCGCCTCGCTAAGTCGTCGCGCCATCAGGCAGGCGCGGCCGTTCACATCCGTTGCGCTGCCGTCAATGCCGTACAGTTCCTGAGTCGTCTTTGACGCACTGGAAAGATCGACGAGTTCCGGTGTTTCGGTCTGCATACGGAATGCCAGTTCGAAGGACTCGATGATTCCCTCCATCTGCGAATCCCCCTGTACTCGGTTCAGCAGTCGCTGATTGATGTTCTGCAGATAATCCAGCCGACGGCGCTGGACATCGGGCGTGGCATCCGGGTCGCGAAGATCGGTAATCGCAAGTTCACCCTCCTTGCGCGGCACACGCAGCGGCGTGCCCTGATGAATGGCCGGCAGAAACCCAGCGCCGTGGACGCGCCCGTCTGCAGGCGGATGAATCGTGATGAAGCCCGGCAGATTCTTATTCTCCGTGCCCAGACCGTAGCTGAACCATGCGCCCATCGACGGTCGCGCTTCGGCGATATGGCCCGTGAGAAACTGCAGTGCCGCCGGCGCGTGGGCTTTGTTATCCGCGACCACCGCTCGCAGCATGCACAGTTCGTCTGCCACATTTGCCAGGCTGGGCAACAGGTCGGAGATCATCATCCCCGACTGTCCTCGCGGCCGTATCGGTGCGATTGGAGCCATAGGTAGAAACTGGGCCACGCCCACGCGCAGCTGACCGTCGTCGCCGACGGGTGAATCGATCGCCATGCCGTGTCTTTTGCTGATGTGCGGCTTCGGCGCAAACAGATCACCCTGTGACGGTGCACCAGCAAGAAAAATAAAGATCATGCGTTTCGCTCGCGGTGTGAAATGCGGAGCGCGAACGGCCAGAGGACTCGCGGCGCGGGCAGTTTCGTTCATCAAGCCGCTGAGTGCCAGACCACCAAAGCCGCATGCAGCGGAACGCAGAAACCGGTGTCGTGTGAGTTGTGGTGTCGTCATGCTTTAAAGTCTCATCAGGAATTCGTTACTGGCCAACAGTGCGTGGCACAACTCGACCCACGCATTTTCTCCCGCCTGCGTTAAGAAGGCTGTGGTCTCATGCTGTTCTGTTTCAGTGAGCGGACGGTTCAGCAATGTCAGCCACAGTAGTTTCAGCCGCTGTGTTTCGTCGTCTTCCTGCATCATCTGTTCCGCGAGCGCGGCCGCGTGCTTCTTTACGACACTGCTGTTCATCAGGAACAATGCCTGCGTGGGAACCGCTGTGATCGAACGCTGACCGGTGAACTGCGATGGTTGAGCAAAGTCGAACACGTTTCGCAGCGTGGCGGGTCCTGGCTGGGCGCCCGATCGGATGACCGGCAGGTAGACGGTCCGTTGGAACTCCTGTTCCGGACGCCATTTCGTGAGACGGAAATTTGGCGGGTTCACATTGGTCGGGCTGAGTCCACCGACGTTTTCCGGAAACTCCAGCGGCATCGCCGGACCGCCGACAGAAGGTACGAGCTGGCCGGCAACAAAGATCATCGCGTCACGCAATGCCTCGGCGTCCAGCCGAAAACGATTCATGCGCCACAACAATCGGTTGTCGGGGTCGACGGCGTGCGCCCGGTCATCGTGTGCACTGTCCAGCCCATAGGTCCGACTAAGCACCAGCGAACGGATCAGGTGTTTTCGGGACCAGCCGCCACGTGTGAATTGTATTGCCAGGTGGTCCAGCAATTGCGGATGCGAAGGTCGGTCGCCGGGCAGGCCGAAGTAGTCGACGGACCGGACCAATCCCTCGCCAAAAAGTTTCTGCCAGATACGATTCACCGCCACGCGGGCGGACAGCGGGTTGTCGCTGCTGGCGATCCAATCCGCCAGTTCGCGGCGGCCACTCCTGCCTTTTGGAATCTGTGGCTGCTTGTCGGAAGCCACCCGCAGGAAACCTCGCGGCACCTGATCGCCCAGCGCGCGAGGGTTACCGCGAATGGTGATTTTCATGTCGCCAGGGTTGTCCGCATCCTGAATGGCATACGTCCTGGGGACTGCCGGTGCGAAGAATTCGCCGTGTGTGATCCGGTTGTTTAACGGGCCAATGCGGCCTGACGTTTCGTCTCGCTCTTTCGTTAGCTTGTCGCGTTCTTCCTGCGACAGACCGTCCTGTTTTAGCTGATTATTCAGCTCCGCAGTTCGATCCTGTGCCTGTTTGCGTTCCTGCTGCCACCGCTTAAGTTTTTCGGCATGAGTCGTGGCCAGCCGGTTGCGTTCGTTCTTCTGGTCGTCGGTTTCCGGAAGCTCGGCCACATGGATGTCGCTCCACACGCCGCGGCTGGTCTTATACACCGTCGACGTTCCGTGAAAAAAGCCGGCCATTGCATAGTAGTCACGCTGCGGAACAGGATCGAATTTATGATCGTGACATCGAGCACATTCGAGCGTCAGTCCGAGAAACGCTTTGCCCACTTTGTTGAGCTGTTGATCGACAATATCAACCAGCAGTTTTTCCTTGTCGGCTTCGACGATTTCGATATCGCCCAGCACAAGAAACCCGGTCGCCACCAGACTGGAGGCTCGTTGTTCGGTCGTTGAGTGCGTTAACAGATCGCCCGCAATTTGTTCGCGAATAAATCGGTCAAACGGTTTGTCGTTGTTTAATGCATCGATCACATAATCTCGATATCGCCATGCATGTTCTGCGAACACGTTGTTGGAGGTCCCGAGCTGATCGGCGTAGCCCACCAGATCCAGCCAGTGCCGCGCCCACCGTTCGCCGAATGCACGCGAGGCCAGTAATCGGTCAACGACCTTCTCACGTGCCTGCGGCGACTGGTCGGTTTCGAATTCGCTAATCTCTGCGACGGTCGGAGGCAGCCCGGTCAGGTCAAAACTCACTCGCCGCAGCCATGTATATCGGTTCGCGTCTGCCACGGGACGCAGACCGGCTTCTTCCAGCTGTCCCAGGATGTAGCGGTCGACATCGTGCCGAGGCCACTCGGTATCCCTGACTTCAGGTGGCGTCACGGATCGGGGTGGTTGAAACGCCCAATGGCGTCGGCCGGCTTCAATGTCAATCACGCCGTTGTGCTGGACGTTTTCCGTCGCCCGCGGATCGTGAGCGCCGTCGGCGATCCAGCGTTCGATTTTCCGGATTAGTTCTTCCGGCAGTCGGCCGGTTGGCGGCATTTCGTAGTCTTCGTAACGAATGGCGCTGATCAACAGGCTTTTATTCGGCTTTCCCGGAACGATCGCCGGACCAGTTTCGCCACCTTTCGCCCAGCCACTGCGCGAATCCAGTACCAGTCCACCTTTGGCCTTTTTCGCGCCGTGACTGTGACATTCGTAGCAATGCTGCTGCAGAATCGGAAGCACAGTCGTTTGAAAGAATGCTTCGTCCGAAACATTCTTCGCAGGTGTGTCGTCTGCGAATACGATGGGGCCAGGCAGACACAACGTTACGAGCACAGTCAGAAACCGGCCGAGAGTCATCAACGGCCGAAAAATGGAATTTTCGTTCTTCATCGACCTTTTGCTTTCCCTCATATCTGGACGCGCGCTCCCGCTCTGAATCGGACTCGCATCATACCTGACTGGCGAGTGTCGTCGCCAACGGACGTTGAATTATGCAGAGCGGTCAGGTGCAGGCGGCCAATGCCGCCCGCATATCGGCCGCGGACGCAAAACGTTTTTCTGAATCTCTTTCCAGCGCCTTATGCAGAATCGTAATCAGGTCGTTGGGGATATCATCGCGCCGGTCGCGAATCGGAATGGGATCTGTCTGCAGAACCATCAGCACTGCCCTGGCCACAGAATCAGGAAAATCGTAGATAAATTCTCCCGTCAGCAGTGTGTACAGCATTGCGGCCACGGAATAGAGATCACCGGTCGGAGCGGCGTCGCGATAATTGGTCAGATGTTCGCGGGGCGCGAATGCCAGGCTGCCGCCGATTTCCCCCTGCATCGTGATGCCGCTCATGCGAGATGTCTGATAGACACGCGCGAGGCCGAAGTCGGCAAGCTTCACGTTAAGTGACGCTCCGCTGTCCTGCACCAGAACGTTTTCCGGCTTGATGTCTCGATGGACATATCGTCGTGCGTGGGCGTATTCGAGCGCTTCCAGTACCTGGCAGGCAATCGCAACAGCCGTAGGAATCGACAGCGGGCCGCGTTCTCTTAACAGTTCCGCGGCGTTGGGCGCCGGTAGATACTCCATGGCGAAGTAAAGTTGCCCGCTGTCCTCACCGATTTCGACAAACGGAATGATCCGTGGATGTTGCAGCGACTGCAGGACCTGAGCTTCACGCAGGAACAGTTTGATGTCGCGCTCAGAAACCTCAACATCAGGACGAATGGTTTTCAATGCGATCAGTGCGCGATCATTCGTTCGTCGCGCCAGGTAAACGACCCCCATTCCACCCCGACCGATTTCACGTACGATTTCGTAGGGGCCGATGCCCTTGCCAGCGTTGAGATCAGTCGCATCCTGTTGTACAGCCGCAGGCAGCGTTGCCACTTCCTTCGCTTCGGCTGCGATGTCCGAAGGCGAAGCCACCTGACGTCGTGTTTCGCGGACGCTGTCGTCGTCTATGTGGACGCCGATTTGTGTCTTGCCGCCCCGAATGACGTCTCCGTGCCGCAGATCTGCATGCTGAACGCGTTCCTGGTTGATCTTTGTGCCGTTTGTGCTTTCGAGATCCGTGAGTCGACAGAACGGCGGATTGACCTCGATCATGAAGTGCAACCGGGGAAAAAAATTGTCCTTCTTCGGCAATCGGAAGTGAGCCTGCGGACCGCGGCCCACCTGAAATGTGTCGTGACCGTCAAACTGAAATGCCTGGCCCTCATGCGGGCCGGAAATCACTTTCAACTCAACTTTCATGACGCAGACTTTTTCGCTTTACAGAAGGTTACTTATTGTCGTGGACGATACTGGCTCGTGGGGGCAACCAAACTGCTATTGAAAAGCGTTCTTCGCGGCCACAAGTCAGCGTGAAACGCTGTAGCTAGTGTTTCGTCAAGCTTTAGTTTTGGGGTTGGTTCGTTTAATGGCAACCCCCATTTTTAGTATTGACGAAGCACTAGGCTCATTCACGCAAACGTCTTGATATTCAGTTCGGTTTTCCGAGTGACAACGGAGCTGTTCCGGGCGTCAGCCCGCATCGGCTGCGGGCCGTCCCGCCTTGGGGTCCCTTATGCCATCGTCATTGTCGTCATACGCAAGGTAAAAGTCACGTAACAGCTGAAAGGTGGTGAAGTAGGCCGCTTCTTCGCCGGGCTGCGGCGGAGCGAACTTCAAACCGTTGCGCGCCATGAAGGCCACGAGCGCGGGCAAATGCCTTTCAGAAGAGTCCGGGGCAAAACGTAAGCTGCGGTCAAAGGCCGTCGCATCGCCGGTGCGCTGCAGACGAGCGATCTCCAGATCCATGCTCTGCAGAAACAATCTGGCGTCACGACATTCCACCCAGGACTCCGTGCCTCCTGATAATTGTCGCATGCGGCCAAAACGTTTGCGGAATTCGGTGCTCAGGTCGACCGATGATTTTTCGAGATTCTCCAGCGCGGCAACCGTGATTTCTCCATCGGCCGCATCGTCAATTACGGCCTGACGGCCGACGACCAGGTTCTCTCGAAAGCGAATGAATTCATCGCGTCTCAGAAGATAAGGCCACCAGTCCATCTTCAGTGGCTCTCCCTGATCTGCTCGAAAAACAAAACGGGAATTTCCGGTCGTCTGTTGCAGTTGCAGGCGATGCAGGATGTCGCCACCGTGATGAAGCCCTTCCTGCCGAGCTTCACATCATTCCGTTCTGACGGAAGCGTCACAGGTGCTCCGCCGCCGCGGCCATCTGTGTGGGAAGCTGATTCAGGCCACGCTTCAGAAGCCCCGCCACAGCGGTTTTGCTGCGACTCATGCCGACGGCGATTTCCGCGATTGGCATATGCTGTAGATAACGCATGCGAATCGCAGTCTGCTGCAGATCGGGAAGACTCGTGATCGCCAGCCGCAGCTGCTGACACGATTCATTGTCTTGAGCCTGCTGGCTGGGAGAACATTGCCGTTCTCGAAGAACGTACTTCAGTGGTCCCTGCTCTGCCCGATCTTCGTCGATCGACCGCTCACGCGTAACAGTACGCTTTTGAGCGTGAAGATGACGATCGTTTTCGTTGGCGACGTTGTGTTGCAGTATGCTGCGAGTCCAGGCATGCCATTCGGCGTCAGTCTGTCCGCGAAACTCACTCAGACTCTGCTGAACCTCGAACAGCGTCTGCTGAACAACATCTGAAGCATCAAGACGTGGCCCTAATCGCGAATCCAGCCGATGCCTGGCGGCCGTATGAAGCGGAACGAGAATTGCGATCAGAAGTTGCTCCATTGCGATTGAATCACCCGTCTTTGCGGCGGCGAGCAGGCGCTCGCATGTCTGTGTATTCATAAACGTCCTCCACCGACCTAAAAACATCAGTCTGGGCACACTGCCCGAAAGAGTCACAACGCAGCGTGGCGGACGGAGGATCAGACTCCCTTCACATATTGTGACGTAACCTGTTACACACCAACGGGTAACATAAAACCACACCAGTGCAGATGGATGCCGATTTCGAGCTCATTACGTCAAAGTTCCGGAACAAATAATGGGCTCGATTACAGTCCCTGCGGAAGGATTTTCCGCCAGTGGAGGCTAGTGCGTCGTCAAGTCTTTATTTTGTTGTCGCCGAAGTCGCCAGACTTTGGACGACATAGAGAAAAACCTTCAAACTCTGGCGAGTTCGGTTACGGAACAACGCCAGTTCCCACTGGCCGCCCCCTTGGCTTCAAAGCAACCACGGAGTATTCCCGGGCGGAAGCCCGCATCCGCCGGCGGTCGGCACCGCCTATTTGGGGGCGTTGCTGATGAGGTATGCCAGCAGATCCTGCGTTTCCTGATCTGACAGTTTCTTCATCAGGCCTTCCGGCATGATTGAAACATCCAGCGCCTTCAGCACTTCAATGTCATCCCGGTTGATGAGCGTCGTTTCGTTGTTGACAAGACGTATCGTGACCGTGCGCGGATCCTGTTTGTCAATCAGTCCGGTTACTGTGCGACCATCGTTGGTTAACACCAGAAAGTTTGTGAACTCCTCGCGAATCGCGGCGCTGGGATCGACGATTGCCGGCAGCAGGAACTTCAGGTTTGTTCGTTCGTAGCCGGTGAGTTTCGGACCGGTGCGACCGCCTTCTCCGAACAGCGTGTGACAGACGCCGCAGTTCTTTTTGAACAGCAGCTGACCGTGCATCAGGTCTCCACTGTCCTGTTTAAGCAACGCAGCCAGTCGTTCGATCTGCTGTTTCTTTTCCGCCGACGTTGTACTGCGGACTCGGCCCCAGTGCTTTTCGATCAGTCGCTTGATTTCCGCATCATCGTGAAGTGACATCTGCTGCACCACATCCAGCGGGATCGACTGCGATTTGATTCACCGAGACTTTTTTGATAGTCGGACAACGCCTGAGCCAGTTCTGCCGGAACATTCGCGATCTGTCGGCCCAGAAAGGCTTCCTGCAGCCCGGACATCAGCAGACGTGTTTCATCAGTGCCGGGCGCCAGCTTTAGCAGCCTGGCACATGTGATGAAATTGTCGTCTCCTCCTGCCATCGCGTAGCGCTGCATCACACGTTTCAGAATGGTGTCCCGGACCATGGGCAGTTGCCAGAACGCAGGTTCGCGAAACAGATCCAGGACGTCGTCGCGGTCTGATTCGGTCTTTGATTCAACGGCCCACCAGTTCAGCAGCGGAATGTGCAGGTCGTCCAGATCTTCGTCGCGGACCAGCAACTGCCTGACGATGGCCAGACCGTGCGCGGCAGAAAGTCTTTTCGCACAGGAAGCCAGCTGCGATCGAACTTCCGGATCGGATTCTGTTTTGGCCAGACGCGCCAGCTTGCTGCCAACGTGCGGTGTGACTCCGCGCGAATCACCCAGCAGACGAACCGTCCAGCGACGCACGTGGGCATCCGGATGATCGAGCATTTGATTTGCCAGATCGTCGTCAAATCCGCCAGAAAGATTAAGCGCCCAGAGCGCTTCCAGCGACCGAGGATCATCTAAGCTGGTGGCCATTTTTCTGAGTGTCGGATGAATGGATGTATCAGCTCGTTCGCCCAGTACCTGCACGGTCTTGTGTCGAAACCACTTGTTCGGATGGGAAAACTGTTCGATCAGTTCGTCGTTCGAAAGTCTTGTGAGATCGAATGGCGAGATCGGCTGCGCGTCTTTGCCGCGTAGCCGATAAATTCGGCCGCTGGACTTGTGCCAGTTGTCTCGGGGATCAACGTGCGTCAGCCGACTGTCATACCAGTCCGCCAGATAGACACCTCCATCCGGTCCGACTTTGACGTCGACAGGGCGAAACCAACGATCGCTTGAGACCACCAGCGGAGGAACGTCAGCGGTCTGAAACGACGACGTGTCGGTGAACAGGCGGCTGCCCCAAACACGGTTGTGCAGCGAATTGGCAGCAATCACCATGCGGTCATATCGTTCCGGAAACCCGCCACCTTCGTAGATCACGAACGTCTGAGCAAAGCGATCGTTGTCGCCGTCATGCCGCATGTGCTGGTAATAACCAAACGCGTAGGGATTTGTGAGTGGCCCGTGTTTGCCCCAGTTTTTTTCGCGTAACCGCCCTGGGCGTAATGCATGCCACGCGTCGAACCGTTGTTGGTTCCCGAAAAAACGCGCCCTTTTGAATCGAGTTCAAGACTGAAGGTGTTGCCGCCGCCTTCGGCATAAACTTCAAAGACTTTTGTGACGGGGTGATAACGCCAGATGCACTGACCCTTGAAATGCACGTTGCGTGTCACTTCAGAGTTGATCGTCGCTGTCGTCGTGCTGCCGTTGGCACCATACAACCAGCCATCCGGTCCCCAGGACAGGCTGTTCGCGACCGAATGAGTATCTTCCAGTCCGAAGCCACTCAGGTGAACTTCGGGATCGCCATCGGGAACATCGTCGCCGTCAGCATCCGGGTAGAACAGCAGATACGGCGGATTCAATACCCAGATACCGCCACGACCGACAACGACTGACGTTGCGATATTCAGCCCCGTGATGACGTCCTTTGATTTGTCGTACGCACCATCACCATTCGTGTCTTCCAGAACTGTGATGATGTCTTTCCCGACGAAGTGATTCGGGGGTGGAGGCGGCACCTTGTCAAACACGGCGCGCAGGTACTGATCGTATCTGACGACCTTCAGACCGGCGGGAAAGGGATACTGTCGATACTGCACGACCCACATTCGGCCGCGATGGTCCCAACTCATAAACAGCGGCTGTGCAATTGTCGGTTCGGACGCGATCAGATCGATTTCGAAGTCTTCGTGCACCTGGAACAGCGCCAGCGCATCCGCGGGCGACGTGGGCTCGCTGTCGTCGCCCACTTCTCCTCGGCCGGCGAACTCACGAATCACTTTCTCAACTTCCTTGCTGTCCGCGAGGCCGGCTTTGTACTTATTCCGCGCCGGGGGCGACATATCTGCCGTTCTGCCTGATCCCGCCACAGTCTGTCCCACCATCGGAAGCTTCAGGCACCAGCGCACCGCGTTGACCAGCGTCCCGGTAAATGTCGGTTGATCGAAATCCGTGGCGTGTCCCAGTGATGTATAAAAAATGCGAGACTGACCAAATTGATTGGTCCATGCGATGGGCATTTCGACCGGTTGCCCGTCGACTCGCGTGATGCCCCGCAGGATGACACTCGTTTTGGGGCCGAGCTCCGACGATTGATACAACGTCGCCTGGCTGTGGAACGACTTGCGACGGATTCCGGTCATGATCGGGTGTTGTTCGGCACGCAGTTGCGTCGTGACATTCGTACCACCCTTATTCCCGAGATCGCCTTCGTAGCGGCCGCCCAGTACTTCACGATCGAAGTTCTGCCATGAAACGTATCCCGCAGGTGGTTCCCCTTTGCTTAACGCGAACGCGTGACTTGACGTGCGGATTCCGATCAGTGGCTTTCCAGCCTGCAGATGAGATCGAATGATTCCCAGTTGCTTGTTGGTCAGGGTTCGACGTCGCACGCTCAGGAATACGATGTCTGCCTGCTGGACCAGTTCCAGACCAGGAAAGTGATTCGGATTGTTCGGGTCGGCGGTGACGAAGCTGCATCGGAAGCCAAGCGGCACTAATTCCTTTTCCGCGAACAATGGCAACGTCTCGCTGGTCCGGTATCCACGTTCTCCGATAACGAACACCACATGAGGCGCAGCGGACGTCTTGTTCGCCAGTACTTCATCGTCGGCGACAACGAGTTCAACGAATGCCGGATTCAGCCCGACGAACGCGATCGCTGCAAAACGGAAGACCTGCCGAATCACCTGGTTGCCGACCACGCGTTCGCCACCGAAAAGATCAAAAACTCGTTTCATGCTGCAGTCCATTCGATAGTGATCGCCGTCGACAGATACGGTGTGCTGTGTGTTTTTGGCTGTTTCCGACACCTCTGTACCCTCGACAATATCGAAAGCCGGGCCCGAATGCAGTATGCCACCACAAAATCGACGAAACGAAACGACGGGCGAACGATGTAAAACGATCTGCAGCGAACGATCGGGTTCTGTCACGGAATACATTGAAATCGGGAGGGTGGCCGGTGGTGGGAGCGAGGAACGAGTGAAACCCCGGGGCTGGCAGTGCCGGTCTGATTCTCCTTCGCAAGCTCAGTCCAGCCTCCGGCCATCCAAACGACTCGGCCACATTCCGCGACCACATCTGGAACCAGAAGTAGTATCTTTACATTCGGTTGTCCTTTCGGTGATAATGCCACTCTGCTCGATTTCCCTCCACCCGCGCGGCCGCGCCATGAATTCACTTCGCGTTGCAATTTCTCTGCTGCTGACCGCCATTGTCCTGAGCAATGTGTGTGCCGGTGATGAGTCCACGTTGTCGGCGGCCGACGTTCAATTCTTCGAAAACAAAATTCGTCCGGCATTGGTGAAGCATTGCTACGAATGTCATTCCGCGGATACAGAAGAAGTCGGAGGCAAGTTGCTGCTGGACAGCCGTGATGCTCTGCTGAAGGGTGGCGAAGCGGGATCTCCGGTCATTGCCGGAAAACCCGATGAGAGTCTGATCGTTCAGTCGTTGCGGTACGACGGTGTTGAAATGCCTCCCGAGAAACCCGTGCCGGAAGCCGTCGTCAACGATTTTGTGGAATGGGTCAGGCGAGGTGCACCCTATCCTGCTACCGTGAGTGCAGCGGCGAAGGAAGGCCCCGTGCACGATCCGGAATCGTTGTGGGCGTTTGAGCCTCCGAAGAATCCGCCGATACCGGACGTTCAGAACAAGACGTGGTCGCTTGATTCTCTGGACAGCTTTGTGTTGGCGAAGATCGAAGCCGCAGGACTGCAACCGACTGAGGACGTGGATCCCCGGACACTGGTGCGACGTCTGTGTTATGACCTGACTGGCGTGCCGCCGTCGTTCGCCAGGGTCGAACAATTCGTGGCTGACCACCAACAGGCTGGTGCCGACGCTGTAGAGCGACTGGTCGACGAACTGCTGGCCAGTCCGCAGTTTGGCGAACGCTGGGGACGACACTGGCTGGATGTTGCCCGCTACGGCGAATCGAATGGCAACGACGGTCTCGGCCGCAACCCGACGTTCCCTCACGCGTGGCGTTATCGCGACTACGTGATTGCCGCGTTCAATGCCGACACGCCGTATGATCGATTTCTGACAGAGCAGATCGCTGGTGATCTTCTGCCGGCAGATTCTGATCAGGACCGTGATCGTCATCTCGTCGCGACCGGCTTTCTGGCAATGGCGGCCAAACCGGCCAAGGCCATGAACACCAACTTTGATATGGATGTGGTTGCGGACCAGATCGATGTCATCGGCAGCGGAGTGTTGGGCATCAGCGTCGCGTGTGCTCGCTGTCATGACCACAAATTCGATCCTGTGCCCACTCGCGACTACTACGCGCTGGCCGGATTTTTTACCAGTTCTGAAACCATGTGGGGGACAGCCGCCCACGAAGGACTGACAGCTCCGAAAACCGATCTGCATGTGCTGAAGGCTGCGGCCAGGGTGCCGCCGCCGGAAGGCTTCGTCGAAACTGTCCTTGTGCCGGAATCGAACACCGGAAAGCCGAAGCCGATTCCCAAATCCAAATGGCCGGTGGGAACGCCACTGGCGATGGGAGTCCGAGACGGAAAAACGCCGGCTGACTGCAAAGTGAACATCAAAGGCGACGCGAAGAAACTGGGCGAAGCCGTGCCGCGAGGATTTCTGACGGCGTGCAGATTCGAATCGGAAGATTCGATCGAGGTTGCCCCGAAACAAAGCGGGCGTCTGGAACTGGCGCAGTGGCTGACTCGTGGCGACCATCCACTGACCGCACGGGTGATGGTCAATCGCATCTGGCAGCACCTGTTCGGCACAGGCATTGTTCGCACACCGAATGACTTCGGCGTCTATGGCGAACGACCCACGCATCCGGAATTGCTGGACCATCTGGCGATTCGGTTCGTCGACGACCAGTGGTCAATGAAGCAGATGATTCGACACATCGTGCTGAGCCGCACTTATCAGCTTAGCAGCAATGCCAGCGAGGCGCTGATGAAATCCGATGCGGGCAACCTTCTGCTGACTCGACACCAGCGCCGGCGACTGGACGCGGAATCACTGCGTGACAGCATGTTGAAAGTCAGCGGACAGCTGAACCTGACTCCAGCAGATGGTTCAATCATTCGGCATCGTGATATTCTGGTGAACCTGGCCGGCAATCTGCATCAGCCCAGTAATCACCGCAGCGTGTATCTGTGTTATCTGCGAAGTTCGCCTCCGCCGGAGCTGGCAGCATTTGATCTGCCCGACTTTACGAGTGTCACGGGGCAGCGTGACGTCAGTACCGTGCCGAATCAGGCGCTGCACCTTTACAATAACCCGTTTGTGATCGAGCAGGCTGAACGTCTGGCTGCTGTTGTGACGAAGAAAACAGAAAACGATGAAGTTCGGCTGCGATTTGCGTGGCAGCAGGTGTTCGCTCGTGATGCCACGCCCCAGGAAATTGAAAATGCCGGCGAGTATCTGCGGGTTACGCAGACCGAATTGTCGTCTGAAGATAAAGCGTGGGCCAGTTTGTGCCAGGCGTTGCTGGTCACGAATGAGTTCCGGTATGTGGATTAAAGAATGTCGATCATGAATCATTCACGGCGCAGCATGCTGCAGTCCGCGTCCTGCGGTTTTGGATTTCTTGCGCTGCAGGGACTTTGCACTCAGCAGGCTGCCGCAGCAACGTCAGTGGGCCTTGCCGCTCAAACACCACCGCTGCCGGCTCGCGCGAAGCGAGTCATCTTTCTGTGTATGAGCGGCGGTCCTGCTCAGATGGACACGTTCGATTACAAGCCGCAGACGGGCAAGAAGAAGCACCCCGGTTCCGTTGCTCGGTTTCGTCAGCACGGAGACGGTGGTCTGTGGATTTCGGAACTGCTGCCCGAAACCGCCAAACACGCGGACAAACTGTGCATCATTAACGGCATGTATGCGGACACCGGTATTCACGCTCAGTCGTTTCTGCAGCTGCACACCGGTGAACGGCTGCGCAAACGGCCCAGCCTGGGATCATGGATCAACTATGGACTGGGGACGGAAAATCAGAATCTGCCTGGATTCATCAGCCTGAACACATCAAAAAGTTCCATCTATTCCAGCGCCTTTTTGCCTTCGATATACAACGGCACGCCGATTGGTGTAAACGGAGAAGACATGTCGGCGGCGACCATCAGTAACGTGGTGAGCGATCATTTGCCGCTGGCCGCAAAGCGCAGGCAACTGGACTTTGTGCAGTCGCTTAACCGCAGGCATCTTGATCAGCGACGCGGTGATGACAAACTCGACAGCGTGATTCAGTCGATGGAGCTTGGCTTCCGCATGCAGGCGTCGGCGCCCGAGCTTTTGGATCTGTCTGACGAAACGCAGGCAACGCTGGAACGGTATCGTGTCGGGAAGAAGTTTAAGATTGGTACGTGTCGCCCCACGGATTTCGGTCGTCAGTGTCTGCTGGCCAGACGATTCGCAGAAGCCGGAGTGAGATTTATCGAAATCAACCACGGCGGCTGGGATCAGCACAAGAATCATCGGCGAGACCTGCAGGCCAACTGCGAGACTGTCGACGCTCCGACGGCAGCGTTACTGGAGGACCTCGACCATCGTGGCCTGCTGGAAGATACGCTCGTTGTGTGCGGTGGCGAATTTGGTCGACCGGGCCTGACGCCCGATGACGGGAAGAACGAAACCGGCCACAACGCACGCGGCTTCACGTTCTGGCTGGCCGGCGGCGGTGTTAAGAGCGGATACGTTCACGGAAAGACCAGCAACACCGGCGACCGTGCCGTTGAAGGCAAGGTCCATTTTCGCGACCTGCACGCGACGATCCTGCATGCACTCGGACTGCCAGCTAACGATCTGAACTTCTGGCACGAAGGCCGCGACCACCGCCTGACCGGCCCGGACGGGGGCAAGGTTGTGCACGAACTCTTTGCCTGATCCGACACGACCGGATTCTCGCGCGAAGGTGAGGAGACGCTGCGGACAAGAGCTTGTTTTCGCTGCGCCGCTGCGCGAGATTTCATGCGGCCACATCCGGCAACTTAGTTCTGCGCAAGACCTCAGCAAAGTCACTCCAAGACGGTTTTTAACGGTGTTTTTCCCCGGCATTCCGGAATTCCGGTGTCCGCGTTGCGGGATTTGCGTGGAGTGGGCGACACTTCTTTCGTTGGGCAGTCGCCGTTATTGGCCTGGGGACAGCGAAGCAAGAGCATGTCAATGCGATTTACACTTCTCTTCATCCTGTTCGCGTTCTCTGCAGATCCCGCGCACGCGCAGCTGGCAGATCAGGAGCGTTCTGCGCTGGGAGAGATTTTCGACGAGGTGCAGGCGGTCGAATCTGCCGTGGCTGGGCGGACCTCAACGGCGACGGGGCGGCAGACCTGTACCTTTGCCACTACGTCGACTGGTCGTTTTCGAATCATCCCGTGTGCCCGGGGGGAAAGGCCGCACAGGACGTCTGTCCACCGCGGGCATTCGATCCTCTGACCGATACGATTTATCTGTCTAATGAAGATGGCACGTTTACGGACGGCACAGAACAGTGCGGTCTGGTGGAAGGCGGCAAGGGGCTTGGCGTTCTGCTGGCGGATTTCGACAACGATCAGGATGTCGAAATCTACGTGGCCAATGACACAACCGTCAACTTTCTGTACCAGAACGATGGTCGCGGAAACCTGACGGAATCCGGTCTGATTCATGGCGTGGCGATGGACGATCTAGGAACGCCCAACGGCAGCATGGGGCTGGCTGTGCTGGACTACGATGACAACGGCCTGCCGGATATCTGGGTTACGAATTTCGAAGAAGAGAACTTTGCGCTGTATCGTCAGAGCGGCAATCTTGACTTTGTGCATGTCAGCAGAGACACAGGAGTGACCCAGCTGGAAAATCTGTTTGTTGGCTTTGGAACGGTGGCTGCCGACTTTGACTGCGATGGAGACGAAGACCTTGCCGTGGCGAATGGCCACGTCGTCTACTTCCCTGCGCAGCACAATGAGGCTCAGAAACCCGTATTGCTGGAGAATCGGGGCGGACAGTTTCGTCAGGCTCACCCGACTGACGAGTATTTCGGTAAGACGCATCACGGGCGCGGGCTGTGTGGCGGAGATGTCAACGGCGATGGTCTCATCGATCTCGTTGCGGTAGCGACCAATCAGCCTGTCCAGGTGATCGTGAACGAAACTGCGATCAACGGAACTTCGCGACGCTTCCGGTTGATTGGAACTCAATCCAGTCGCGTGCCCGTTGGTGCTCGTGTGGTCCTTCAACTCTCAGATCGCGACCTTGTTCGTTCCGTCTTTGGTGGCGGCAGTTACCTTTCTCAAAGCGAACAGTGGATTACGTTTGGCATCCCATCGGGTCAGCACATTCAGAAAGCCACCGTGTACTGGCCGTCCGGCATTCAGCAGGTCCTTGAACCAAACATGATCAGCCGCGAGACAACCATCGTGGAATCAAGTAAACGGAATGATGCCAACCGATTCAACCCATAAGGACTCGACAAAAATCAGGCAGATTCGTGGCTGCCTAACCGAAAGAGCATAATTGGAGCAGGTGTACACACTCCCAAGCGCATGTTTGCCGCAGGACATCGTTGTCCGGCATTCAGTTTCTTTACTTTTCGTCAAGGACTGCGTTCAGGTCGAACAACTGTGATTGCGCGGACGGCTTCATATTCACGCATCGGGAGTGATCATGAGCGCCAGTTCGGTGTGCCCACGAATCATAGAGCGTGCCAAGGCGTTGCACGACGCGGGGGTGTTTGTCGACCAGGTTCACTGTCTCTGTGCGATCGTTGGAAAGGTCATACAGTTCCCAGTCCCGTGCCTTTTCGGCAACCAGCTTCCACTGGCCGTCGCGCGCGGCGTGGTTGCCGCTGAATTCCCAATAGATAGGCTTGTCTGCCCGTTCGGCCGATCCCTGAAATGCCCGAAGCATTGAGACGCCTTCCATTGGCAGAATATCATTCCCGTCAAATTTGGAGGGATATTTCGTCCCGGACAGTTCGACAACAGTCGGCATAATGTCCACGATGTGCCCGGTGTAATTCGTTAACTCGCTGCGAGCACGAATGCCTCTGGGCCAGTGAGCGATCATGGGGGTCAGCGTTCCGCCTTCATGTGCGTATTGTTTGTACAGTCGTAACGGTGAATTACACATGTTCGCCCAGCGAGCATCGTAGGCAATGTCGCTTTGTCGCGGTCCCGGCACAGTGATGTCGTTTCTCATTCGCTGATAAGGACAGGCGCCATTGTCAGAGAAAAACAGAATCAGAGTATTGTCCAGTTCGCCAGTCGATTTGAGATGATCTGTGAGACGTCCAATATTCTGATCCAATCGGTCGACCATCGCGGCGTACACGGCCATCATCGGTTCAAGGAAGCGGACTTCATCGTCGCTGAGATCATCCCATGCCTCCACTTTCGGATCTCGGTCAGACAGTCGCCAGGTATCGTCTGCGATCCCGAGTTGTCGAAGGCGACTGTGACGCTGTCTGCGGATGACGTCCCAGCCCACCTTGTACCGGTCCTTGTACTTCGCGATATCTTCAGGCAAAGCGTGCAAAGGGAAATGGGGGGCGTTGTGTGCGAGGTACAAGAAGAACGGTCGCTCCTTTGCCGCTGCATCCTTGAGAAAGTCGATCGCGTAATCGGTAAAAGCATCCGTCGAATAGAAGTCGTCAGGCACCTGGAATTCGGCACGGTCGAGTCGCATCAGGTTTTTTCCCGTCCCCCAATGATCTCCCGAGCCCCAGTCCTCTCCAGTAAAGAAATTGATGCAGCCGCTCAGAAAACCGAAGTATCGATCAAACCCTCGGTCCGGTGGAGCACCAGCCACATGCCATTTACCGCTCATCATCGTGGCATAGCCAGCCGACCGGAGCACCTCGGCCAATGTGACGTGACCAGGCTTCTTCAGATTCGCGGATTGTTGATGCCACAGACCGGTCAACAGCGACGCACGCGTTTCTGAGCACTTGGCGTTGTTGTGAAAATCTGTGAATCGCAACCCGTTGGCTGCCAGTCGGTCCAGATTCGGGGTGTCAATTTCGCCGCCATAGCAGCCAATATCCGAGAAGCCCATATCATCACAAACAATGACGACAATGTTGGGCCGGTCATCAGCCTGCACGTGCAGACACATCAAAACGATTACGATTGTCGTGAGTAACCTGCTCATGAATTGTTCTCCGGCTGTCCGCAGCACTGGCGGGCTTCAAACCTGTAACAAATGGCAGGGTTTCGAAACGCCTGGAATCCATTCCCTGCAACCTATGACAACCACTTGTCGTAAACCCGGCCGGCATTCATTGAGCAAGCCTGTTTTCAACGAAGAGAGTTCGTTGTCTGCTTCACACGAGCGTGGTCAACAGCGTCGCCGTTGGCCGGAAACGAAAACGGGGCCAGCCACCATTCTTCGGTAAAGCTGGCGGATTCTCCAGGTGCGAGTCTTTCTCGCGGTCCGATCGGTTCCAGTTCCACCATCTCTCTGTCGGGATACCAGACAGAAATCGTCAGGCCAGCCGCCTCGTTGTACACTCGATCCGGGTACGTTTTGAAGCGTTTCAGAAACATCAAATTATTCGGCGCGAGATAGATGATTTCGCCCGCGTAACTGTCGAAGCCCAGTTTGGGTTTACGTGGTGTTGGGTGGATTTCCAATGCGTTTTCTCTCAGCCGAATGTTGGGATCCTTCGGCTTTGCATTGATCACCCCGCTATCTTCGTACATCACATATTTATTGGGAAATCGGCTATGAGGCGACCGCCCTGGCTCGGTCAACGGAATCACACATATTCCCTTGCCGACGACAAACGTACGACTCCAGTGACACCACTCCCGGGTCTGCTGAGACACGTTGACGATGGTCTGACGACATTCCAGCAGGGTTGACTCCTTGTGCAGTTTGAAGTCGCGGATCAGCTGCACGCCGGTCGCCGGGTCTGGCTGACTGGTCAGCCTTGCAGCGCGTTCGCCCGTGACTTCGGCCTGCCACCGGCCGCTCCAGAGGATCTCCCGGCGAGGCACAATAAATTCCGGGCCGATGTCGAATCGGCCGGCCGACGCCTGAGGTTTGTCGCCCGGCTTCCAGTGTTTTTCCTGATCTGACAAATGCAGCACGTTGCTGCCACGAAATGAATACTCCAGAACACGTCCACCCACCTCGGGACACAGGACCACTCGCACGTCTTTGTTTTTCAGCTCAATCGCATTTGCGTAGCCGTGGTACTGAATCGGTTCGGCGGCACTCAGGATGCCGCCACTGCAAAGGATCCAGACCGTGCAAAAACGTCGTGTTGCGTATTTGCAGCAGATCCTGGAATGCGTCGCCCACATGGGAATGGCTCCGTGTTTGAAGAAAGGATTCGTGACGATGAACGCGCCGCCATAACCTCAACAATGCTCGAGACAGCGCGCTGACGTGCCGGTCGACCGGCTTCAAAAACAACGACCTGCTGCTCAGGGGCGAAATCCTTCTCGATTTTGCTTCCGGGTAGAATGAGCAAACACTATTGATTCGAACGTAGCCGCTATTCGGCCGTTGGCTTCTCTGGCGCGGGCGATTCGCCTGATTCCGGCTTCTGTTCCGTTTTCTCTGACGCGTCGTCAGGTGAGTCGTCAGCTTTCTCTTCCGCTGCTGTCTCCGGTGCCTCTTCCGGTTCATCCTCGGACGGGGCATTCTCTTCGTCTGAGGTGTCGAGTGGTGGACGTTGACGTCCGGCCGTCCGGCCACCGCCAGCAGGTCGTAGTTCGTCCAGAGTCAGAGTACCGTCACCATTTTTGTCTGCCGCAAACAATGCTGCACTGGCACTTTCCAATTCGTCTTCGGTCAGTTCGCCGTTACCGTCCTTGTCGAGCAACGTCACAGTGGGATCCTGCGGTGGAGGACCACCACCGCCGCGACCGCCACCACCGCCGGGACCACCACCACCGGGGCCGCCACCAAATCCACCAGCATCGTCTTCATAATCTTCTGACGCGTCGACAGACTCCGATGCACGAGCTGCTGCTGCTGTCAGCTGGGCTTCCGTCAGCGCTTCGGTGTTGTAACGCCTGACATTCGGCGGTGTGGAGTTACTGACAACAACGTAATACGCAGCTTCAGGACGCTTCAACAACGGCCGCAGCAGACTGAACCAGGAATACTTGTATTCGATTTCGTCGTCGTTTTTACGAACGATCGTTCTGGTCGGAGCGAGACTCAGCATCGGTTCCAACTCCGCAAGCGGTACCTTGTCAAACGCTCCTTCCGGCGACATTTCCTGCAACATGTTCCCGGACAGCCTATGTCCCAACCCAGCGCGTACTTCGATGATCAGCACAATCGAGAGAACGAACAAAACTAAAGCAGAGATCTTCTTGCGCACCGGCGAAACGCCGCCCACACTTTGTTCAGCAGTAAAGTCGTCAGACATGAGACGTCTCCGAAACAGGGGAAAAGAGGCTGCAGGCGAGGAAGACCGGCGTCCGGGGAATGTCGTGAGTCACCGGATTACGGCACGATTCAGCCTATCACGGTGTGGCCGAAAACGGCACCGAACCCACCTGTTTTTGTTGACAAGACGGAATATTCAAACGGCCCATATTCTCAATGAGGACATGGTTCGGCGGTTGTGAACTTCCTGGCGAATGCCAGCTCAGCAATCGGTGACAGGTACGGGCGGCCACTGATCTTCAACGCCAAGCAGATCCAGCATCCTGGTTCGCAGAGTGACCATCAGCGGGTCGCTGCCCCGGCTTCGTCTGGCAGAAGGGTCGATTTCAATGGCCTCGCCAATGTGGATATCAACGTGCAGGTCGTGGTACAGCGTGACGCTGTCGGTGAGCTCCTCCTCCAGCCGTTCGACGGTTTCGAACAGTCGGTGATTCAGGCGGCTTTGGTCGATGCTCGGATCGAGGTAACCTTTGGGGTGCAACGACATCGCCTGTGCATAGTACAGATCCGTCAGTTGTCGCCAGCGCCGCTGTTTTTCAGTCGCGTCAACTTTATTGGTCACCATGTCTGCAAGAATGACGGTTCGCAGGTCTTTGACGCGCGCGATGACGTTACCATCGCGAGTCTTTCCCAGCCATTCTGCTTCGTAAGTCTGCAGAATTCGATTCACCAGCTCCGCGATTCGCTGTTCCACATCCCCGGCTTTCGCGTGTCCCAGCCATTGCACTTCACGAGTACTTTGCAATGCCCGGCGAATGCGTTCGATGCGATCGATCAGCGGCAGTTGCTCCTGAGTCTGCCAGAAGAGATGCCGTTCAAGCTTTGCAACGACTGGACTCAGGCGTTCCTCCGGGTCGGCACGATGTTCATACCGAAATGCGACCGGATGAATGACAACCTTTGAATCCGGATGACCCTTGGCCCGTTTTTTTGCCGCAGCCCGGGCGACAAAGGACGTGCCTTCCATCAATGACATCAGACGATCGTTGGCTGCGGAAATGCCCCCTTCCGGAAAAATAATCAGCGGGCGTTCGGCCGTCGCGACGATACCGATGGCCGTATCCAGCGCCTTGCGGTCCAGGCCTTCGCGGTACACGCTGAACCCGCCAACACGGTGACAAACAAATGCGGCCAACCAGTTCTGTTTAAAAACATGCCAGCTGGCCATGGCAAAGGCATGGCACTGCGTTCCGGTCGTAATGGCACCACTCATCAAAGGATCGGATAAGCGGGTGTGATTGGGACACAGAATTATCCCGTGGTCGGCGTCCAGTGACTCACGCAGGTGTTCGAGTCCGTGACATTTCCAACCGGTGATGCCAAATCGCTTGCGCAACAGTCGAGGCAAATATCGCCCCACAGCCCATGACCAGAACCGACCCCGATAAGGCGGCACAAATTTGTAGGGTTCGTCAAAAACAACCTCTTGCATTCCGTTGCTTCCAAAGGCAGCTCGACGAATCGAAGTGGAACGTTGAAACAGATGAACAGACCGAACAGCGAAATCCGGCGAGGCGTGGCCTCAGACAGTATCGAAAAAATGACCCACGCAAACCAACTCAACATGTAAGCCTGGCTCAACGGCGACAATTCCCGTTCGAAACGAAGTCTAAGCAATTTTGCACAATTTACGAGACCGCCTGTTCCCAATTTTAGACGTTCCTGGAGGCTGTCCGGTTACGTGAAACGGTGAGGCGGCAGCCGCGGGTGAAAACACAGCCAATAACCGGCGGCTAGCGCCGTGCCGCTCAAAAGAACGGTCGTATCGGAACAGCCTCCTGGAGGATTCGGCGGCATTCGCACGCTTCGCATGCCCCGCTGGCGAGGCCAGAGGCCAGGGCTCATCACACCTACCGGCGTTCCCAGACGGCGGGCAATTCTTTTGACGCGGGACCGTACGTCTGTGAAACGACAAAGCCGCTGGCCTGGGACATATAAAAGATGCGGCCGTTGGACACGACGGCCCCCAGACACTCGCGGGAGTCAATCGCCGGACCCGTGGAGACCAGTTTACCGCCGTTGGAAAGATCGATCATGTCCATATTTGCGCCCAGAACGTAGGGTTCCGAAAGCGTGAAGCGGCAGCAGGCATAATTGTGTCCGATGCTGTCGACCACTTTTCCGGTGTGCCGGTCAAAGACATTGCCTTTGCCGCGAAGAGCGTTGGAAAAAATGAATTTCTCGCCGACAGTGACCACGTTCAAAGCAGACGTAACCGCATCCGACTGCCACGCCAGCGAACCGTCGTTGGCATTCAGGCACCAGACAAACCGATCGTCGGTTCCTTCTTTGGCTCGGTTAAAGCCGCCGATGTAAATGCGTCCGTCGCGGGCGCTAAGCGTACATTTCGACGTAACGTAATAGTCGGTCGTCTGCCAGATGACGTCGCCGGTTGCAGGTTCGATACACGCCGTCAGCCCGTTGTTCTCGTCCGGTAGTCCGCGTCGCCGGCGTTGACTGGCCGCATATCCAAAGAACACAGAATAGTAGAGTTTGCCGTCCAGGATACAGATACCGCAATCGTTGCCGCCACGGCCATATTCAGAGAAGTCCTTTTCCCAAACGATCTTTCCGGTGTCCAGATCCCACGCCCAGACTCGCGGACGATGGTCTTTCGGATAGTACGGATTATCGTTCGAATAAATCCAGCTCATCACCTCGCGGCCATCGCGTTCCACAGGCTGGCCGCGGAACACAAAGGGCTTCTCCGTCCCCTGAGCAGCATACTCACCGGAACCGGAAGCATAGATGGCGACGTTGCCATGCACGACTGGCGGAAACTGACGGCTCCAACTGGGTGATCCGGTAAACGGAGCTTCCCACAACAGCTTCCCGGTCGCCGCGTCCAGGCAACGCATCTGCGATTGCTTCAGTCCGCCCTGCGGCACAATCAGTTTGCCGTCGATGTACAGCGGCGAAGTGAAGGACAAGTAGACGCCGGGCCAATAGCGTCGCCACAGCAGCCGCCCGGTGTCCTGTTCGACGGCGATGATCTGACCCTCAGCGGTGTGCATGTACAGTCGCCCGCCACCGCATACTGGCAGATGCTTAACGGTGCCTTCAAGCCGCCTGGCCCACCGCATTCGCAGCGGTGGGGCCAGTCCCTGATCGTTGGCATTCGTGCCGCTGAAGTCGCCGTAGTTTGTATACCAGTCAAATTTCGCGGCGGACAGTGGCCCGGTGAGCGGGCTGCGAATCCGCGATACCTGCAGATCCCTTTCCGGCAGCGGAGCTCTGCCATCCGCACCGAGCACGTACAGGTATCCGTCTTCGCACGGAACGTAGATTTGTCCGTCGGCGATCGCCACCGGAGCCGTGATCGGCGCACCGAATGCCGTTGCAAACGAAGTTGTCGCACCTTCACGCAATGGCACGATATGCAATTGGCCGTCCAGTCCCCCATAAACGGCGTGGTCGCGGGTCAACACGGGTGGACAAATTGAACCGGCTGCGCACAGTACTTCAGGCTGTTCCTGCCCAACCGTGTGCCGACAGAGTCCAACTCCGTGTTCCGGACGAACACGGTAGACGTCGTTATCGCGCACGCTGACCGACGTAAAACTCAGCAGGCCGTGGCGGTCGATTGATGTCTCGGTCCCCGGTACAAAGCTGGTTTCGATTTTGTCGTCGACAAGCTTCAGGATCTCGACCCGACCGGCATTGTCGCGGCGATGCCATTGCACGTACACGTTGCCGGCGTCGTCGGCACATTGCCCGAATGTTGCGGGAAACTCTCTGCCGGCATACGCAGGGATTTCAGCGACGGTGCGAAGTTTCGGGCTGTCGCCGGCGTCTTCCAGAAATACTGTCCGTCCGCCCGCGGGCATTACGACCGTTTTGCCAACCAGACAAATATCCCGCGAACACACAAAGTGATCGCGCCAAGTGACGCGGTCGCCGCGAAACGCGACCCAGTCTTCGCCCTTCCAGCGATCGCCATCGAAGCCTACCACTTCTTTCACGAAATCCCAGGTCCAGACGATATTCCCGTTCGTCTTAACCGCATAGACCCGCGCACCGAGCGTCG
The DNA here is from genome assembly GCA_029941865.1 of Fuerstiella sp. Taxonomy (GTDB): domain Bacteria; phylum Planctomycetota; class Planctomycetia; order Planctomycetales; family Planctomycetaceae; genus Fuerstiella. Next base: position 26,223 of record JAPYTO010000046.1, read on the forward strand.
CGAAGTAGACTCGATCTTCACCCACAACCGGTGCTGCAAATATGGGTTCAGCGCAATCGATTTCTCTGACAACCGTGCCACTGTCGCGGTCCAGAACATAATAGTGTCCGGCCATTGTGCCAACGTGCACGTATTTGCCGACGACCGCCGGGGCCGCGATGTTGTTGCAGTTGCCCGGCCCTCCTCTGGTGGCAAACTTCCAGACCACCTGCAGCGTGTTGGTATCGATCGCAAAAACTACTCCCGATGCGTCAATCACGAACGCTTTCCCGCCGCTCACAACGGGCGCGGCCAGAACCGCATCGGTCAGCGGCATGGCGGCCAGCAGTCCCGGCTGCTTCGGTAACACAACGTGCGGTGCGTTACCCGAGTGCTGCGCATTTCCCTGCATCTGCGGCCAGTCGTCCGACATTGCCGTCGCCGGCAGACTGATCACACAAACGCACGCGAGTAAAATTATCAGATAGCGGCTGGTCTTCGGCATCGTGGTTTCTCGCTGTAATTGACCGATCGGATTCCTGGACATTCTAACGCGCTGCCCAGGAGCGATGTCAGTCTGACGCCCGAATAGTTTGTCCCACGTGCGTTTCGTTTTTGTCATGTTATGCTGGAACCATCCTGTCGTTGATACCACGCTGACAACGAAAGCGCCTGCTGGCGAACCTCTGAAGGCTGACCATGAATCGCATCGTTCTCGCACTGCTGACCGTTTCCGTTCTGTTCGGCCATCAAGTGGTCGGACAGGAACTGACTTGTTTGACAGAAGACCAGCTCGCCAACGAAGGTTTGTACGCTCATCTACAACAGCAGGCGTACGCCGCACTCGATCGCCGTACCACAGCGTACGAACAGTTGAAGACGCCGGGACAGATTCGCACGTACCAGAAAAAACTGCGGGAGTTCTTCGTCAATCAATTGGGAGGATTTCCGGAACGGACGCCCTTGAATGCGCGTACCGTGCGGACCATCCACGCTGACGGTTATCGCATCGAAAACGTGATCTTCGACAGCCTGCCGAACCATCACATCACGGCGAATCTGTATCTGCCCGACACAGCATCGGCGGTGCCCGGCGTTGTCGTGTCCAGCGGTCACAGTCGCACCGCCAAGACGGCCGATTACAACCAGCGTTTCGGAATCATGATGGCAAGGAACGGGATGGCTGCGTTGTGTTTTGATCCGATCGGACAGGGCGAACGCTCCCAGATTCTTAACGCTGACGGTCAGCCGCAGTATCAGGGAACAACCACCGAACATTTCATGGTCGGCGTCGGCTCAATTCTGGTCGGACGCAATACCGCTCGATATCGCGTCTGGGATGCGATGCGGGCGATCGACTATCTTTCCAGCCGACCCGAAGTGGATGCCGATCGGATTGGTTTCAGCGGGTGTTCGGGTGGTGGAACGGTCACCAGTTATGTCATGGCACTCGACGACCGCGTCGCCTGTGCGGCGCCCGCCTGTTACCTGACGACGTTTCGGCAGCTGATCGAAACCATCGGTCCGCAGGATGCCGAACAGAATATTTTTGGACAGATCGCCTTCGGACTTGATCATCCGGACTACGTCCTGCTGCGAGCACCGAAGCCGACGCTGATCAGCTCGACCACCGGTGACTTCTTCAGTATCGCCGGTGCGTGGGAAAACTATCGCCAGGCAAAACGCGTTTATGCCAGGCTGGGATTTCCGGAACGAGTTGACCTGGTTGAGGTCGAGGGCAAACACGGGGTGCATCCGCAGAACCTGGCGACGATTGCTCACTGGATGAAACGCTGGCTGCTGGACAGTGACGAACCGGTCTCCGCCGTCGAAATTGAAACTCGTCCGCCGAACGACCTGCTGTGCCTCGAATCCGGCCAGGTACTGACTCTGCCGAACGAACGGTCTGTCTTTGACCTGAATGCCGAATACGAATCAGAACTGGCGCAGCAGCGAAAGGAATTGTGGAAGACAACACCGCACGACCAGATGGCAGACAGAATCCGAATGCTGCTGGGCGTTCGCTCGAATTCCGAATCAAAACCACCGCAGTTCAAGGATCTGGGGCGTGTGCAGCGAGACAATTATCACATCGACAAACTGGTGCTGCGGACCGATTTCGGTGTGCCATTGCCGGGCCTCACCTTTCATCCACCAGTACCCGTCGACGACGCATATTTGTATCTGCACGACAGCGGCAAACTGGGAGATTCCGGCGCAGACGGCCCCATCGAAAAACTCATCGACGAAGGATACGCTGTTGTGACCCTGGACCTGAGTGGACAGGGCGAAACGGCTACCGGCAAACGTGATCCGCTGTTGACCGACTGGAAAACGTATTACCTCAGCTATCTGCTGGGTAAGCCACTGCTTGGCATCCGTGTGGAAGACGCTTTGGCTGCGGCCGACTTTGTGGCCTATTATCAGAAGAAACGAGACGCACCGCGCAAAGTCCACCTGGTCGGCGTCGGTCAGGCCGGCATTGTGGCGTTACATGCCGCGGCACTGCATCCGGAACTGTTCACCACCGTCACTCTCCGTAACACACCCCGCAGTTGGGCTTCCGTCGTGCGGCAGAAAACTCCAACCGGACAACTCGACAGCACTGTCCACGGCGCGCTTAAGGTCTACGACCTGCCGGACCTTGTGCGTCTGGCGGGTGCGGATAAAGTGCGTTTCGAGGACGAATGACCGCGATACCGGAGCGTTGAATTCTGCATCACGCGACTGCCTGCACGGATTCTGATAGAAACTATTCAGGACAAAGAGCGGGGAGCGAATAATACCTGAGTCAGGAGTTCGCGAATGATCGTTGTTGAGAACTATCACAAGGTCTACGACAAAACGATTGCTGTCAGCGGATTGTCGTTTACGGTCGAAGCGGGTCAGGTGTTGGGTCTGGTGGGGCCGAACGGAGCTGGCAAAACGACGACAATTCGAGCGATCACGGGCATCATTCCGCCGACGCGCGGCCAGTTATCCGTAGCGGGCCACGACGTTGTCGCAGATCCGGTCCAGGCCAAGCGGCGATTTGCGTACATCCCGGATGAGCCAAAGCTGTTTGAACTGCTGACGGTGACCGAACATCTGAAGTTCACGGCCCAGGCTTACGAAGTGCCTGCGGACGTCGCGGCCGAACGCACCGAGGATCTGCTGAAGCGATTCGACCTGATCGAAAAACGAGACGCGCTGGCTCAGGAACTGTCGCGTGGCATGCGGCAGAAAGTTGCGATTTGCTGCGCCTACCTGCATGCGCCCGACGCGATCTTTTTCGACGAGCCACTGACAGGTCTCGACCCGCGCGCGATTCGCACCCTGAAGGATTCGATCCGGGAACGCGCCGAAAACGGTGCCGCAGTCGTGATCAGTTCGCATCTGCTTTCGCTCGTGGAAGACCTGTGCACGCATCTGCTGATCCTGAATCGCGGGCAAAGCCTGTTCTGCGGGCCGCTGCATGAACTGAGATCTGCGTTCTCCGAACTCAGCGCTGACGCGTCGCTCGAAGACGTGTTTTTTTACGCGACGGACAACGCCCATGCAGATTCTTCGGATACTACCTCGCTTGGCGCTGCCGTGACCGATGAAGGTGTCCCATGATCCCGCGCATTCTGCCGCCGGCACTGTGGGCACTGCACTGGCTGACCTTTCGTGCCCGAGTGCGGAAAATCTGTCGCGGCTGTCGGACGGTGCGTGGCGCGCTCGGACTGCTGGCGGGCATTGCGATCTTCGGGGGCTGGATGACGATGTTCTTCGTTCAGCGACACCACGCACAACCTCAGTTCGTACGCGACTACGTGCCGTTCGGGTTGCTCATGATGTGTGTGCTGAGCCTCGTGTTCTCGAAATCCGGTCAAGGCATTGCCTTCCAGCCTGCGGAGGTCGAGTTTCTGTTCCCCGGACCGTTCCGACGACGCGATCTGCTGCTGCATCGCATCGTGGGCAACTCGCTTATGCTGGTGCCGACCAGTTTGATGTTTTCGCTGTTTTTTTATCCACACGTTACGTATTGGCTGGCCGGCTTCGCCGGTACATTTCTGGCGCTGCAGTTTCAGACCATGTTTCAGGTTACCGTAAGTCTGCTCGCCGGCGCGGTCCGCGAACGCCTGTTTTCTTTCACGCGTCTGGCGATGGCCGTTCTGATCGTGGTGGGCCTGGCGGTGTCACTGTCCATTACGCTGGACGCGCCGCTGCCGGATTCCGGTGGACGGATTTCTCAGCTCCGCGACACCTGGCCAGGAAGGGTAATCCTGTTTCCATTCGACATATTTGGCAAGACGATGGCTGCGACCAGTCCTGTCGAACTGGCGGTTTGGGGCCTGTTGGGAACAGCGATCAATGTCCTGCTGGTCGGCATGCTGTTTCTTCTGGATCTGGATTTTCGCGAGGCATCGCTGAAGACAAGTCAACGCATGCAGCAACGACTGCAAAGTATTCGCAGCGGTCGGTTACACTGGACCGGTGGCAGCATCAACATCAGGCGGCTGCGATACATCAGTCTGCCCTGGCTGAGGGGTGCCGGTCCGGTGGCGTCGTACCAGATGACGACGGCACTACGATCGGCAAAGGGGATGATCGGCATGATGTTGTTCATCCTTGTTACAGCAGGATTACCCATGTTCCTGGTCGGTCGTTCCAACGCGGGGAATGTCGCAGCATCGGTCGCAGCGCCAGCGCTGATGTTTGTACTGTTCTTCTTTCCGCAGTTCGTGCAGTTCGATTATCGTGGCGACGTTGATCGCATGGGGCTGCTGAAAACGCTGCCACTGCGACCGATTGCCATCACCTGCGGTCAGTTAGTGACGCCGGTCGTCTTTCTGCTGGTGGTTGAACTGCTTCTGATCAGTGTGATGGCGGTTTCCGGAGTGCTGTCCACTACCGTGCTGTTGAACGTTCTGGCGTTCCTGCCATTGGTGAATCTGATGCTGTTTGCCATCGAGAATCTAATGTGGCTGCTGTACCCTTGTCGCACTGCGGTCGCCGGGGCCGCCGACATTCAGGCCATGGTCCGACAAATGCTGCTGATGCTGCTGAAAATGATCGTTCTGAGTCTGGTGTTCGGAGCGGCAATCGCCGTTGGGGCAGTCGCGTGGCTGATCGCGGATTCTGTGGCGATTGGCGTTGTGGCGGCGTGGTTTGCCTGTGCCGGCATTTGCGTTGGTCTGATACGCCTTGTGGCCCAGGCCTTTAATCGATTCGATCCGGCAACCGACACACCCGCCTGAGCCAGTAAAGTTCGGCGATACCGGACGGAAGCGCTTCGACGTTGACAGCACTGCCTGTTACCTGCTGTTCAACGACGATACAATTCAGTCGTTTCGCTTGCGGGCAAGGACTGACACACGGATCGCCCGAAGCACCACACACCCGCGACTCTGCCTGCCCCATCACGCCGTCCCCACGGAGCCACTCATGATCCGATCATCCATTACCCGCCGTACAGCACTGAAAGCCGGTGCCGCCGCGCTGACAGCGCCCTACTTTGTTCCCGCGCACGCTTTTGGCGCAAACGAGAAACTGAACATCGGAGTGATTGGTGTCGGTGGGCGTGGTCAGAGTGATCTGGCCGCAGTCAGTACCGAATCGATTGTGGCGTTGTGTGACGTGGACGAACAACGTCTGGGTGCGGCGGCGAAGCGGCATCCGGGCGCGAAGACGTATCACGACTACCGCCAGCTACTGGACCAGGAAAACCTGGACGCTGTCGTCGTGGCCACACCCGATCACCATCACGCTCCGGCCACCATGCGGGCGATGATGAGGGATCTGCATGTCTATTGCGAGAAGCCGCTGACTCACACGGTGGAGGAAGCTCGTAAGATTGCGCACGTGGCCGCGGCTCGCCAGCTGGCGACTCAGATGGGCACTCAGAATCATGAGCATCCTGGTTATGTTCGTCTGGTCGAAATGCTGCGTGCCGGAGTGATTGGCGACGTCAAAGAGGTGCACGTTATCACGGACCGGCCTGGAAGGTGGTGGAGCCAGGGGATGGACCAACCAGCTCAGAAGCCGGAAGTGCCGTCACACCTGCATTGGGATCTGTGGCTGGGTCCGGCTAAAGAACGTGACTACCACCAGGCCTATGTCCCGTTTCGCTGGAGAGGGTGGTGGGACTTCGGATGCGGTGCCATTGGTGACATGGCCATTCATTTATTGGACCCGACGTTCCAGGCGTTGAATCTGGGCGGTCGGCCGGTCAAAGTTGCATCGCAGGGACCGCCGCCTCACGCACTCAGCGGTCCAAAGCACATGACGACAAGGTTCGCATTTCCAGCTGAAAAAGAACACGGTGAACTGAACGTGTTTTGGTATGAAGGCACGGCAAAGCCGCGGGCTGACAATGCCGTGAAACTTCCCATGAACGGTTCGCTGTTTGTTGGCTCGAAAGGCGAGATTGCCATTGAACACGGTCAGCAGCCCAGACTGCTGGGCGAGGATAAAGCAGCTGCGGACAACGACGGGGAAAAACCGACGCCGTTCTCCGGAACTCATCACCACCAACAATGGATCACGGCCTGTAAAACGGGCTCGGCAACAGGCAGCAATTTCGGGTACGCGGGGCCTTTCACCGAAGTCGTGTTGTTGGGCAATGTGGCATACCGAGTCGGACGTGAGATTACATACAACCCGGTCGACATGAGCACCGGTGACAAAGAAGCCGACGTGTTGCTGCGGAAAGACTACCGCAAAGGCTGGGAAGTTTCGTAGAAGGCCGCACGGATATGTCTGTCCTTGTGAGCGGCACGGCACTAGCCGCCGGTTATTGGCAGTGTTTCCACCCGCGGCTAGCGCCTTGCGGCTCACTGTTTCAGCTATCCAGACTGCCTTCCAGGGCCACCGCGGCGTCTGATCGCGGCGACGCTGCACAATTCATGTCGTAAGGTTTCGCCAGCTGTTCGCGGCATGTACGCTGTCAATTATTGAATTCTTCGATTTGGTCTCATCAACCCGTTGTCAGCAGGCATCAGAATGCACGTCCCCGACAATACTTCAGCGCAGAATCCGTTGTCATCGCTGGATGATTGGGACGACGACGTGCGAAACCGTTATTCGGAGGACGACAGAGGTCAACCGGACGGGTTTCGCGATTACGGAGATCAGGTTCGTGATTCGGTCCGCAAGTTCTACCACCAGAATCACATCCGTCAGACGGTCGACTTTGTCCGATCATCACGCGAAAAGTATCTTCCCCTGCGGACTCGACGAATGGGTGTCTGGCAGGCAATGGAATTCCTGAACGAACTGGTGGACGACAGCGATCCGGACACCGAGTCGCCTCAGATCATTCATGCCGTTCAGACCGCCGAAGCGATTCGCGCTGACGGACATCCGGACTGGTTTGTGCTCACGGGCCTGATCCACGACATGGGCAAAGTGCTGTGTCTGTTTGATGAACCTCAATGGGCCGTGACGGGAGACACCTTCCCGGTGGGATGCCTCTATTCCGAAGCTATCGTCTATCACGAATTCTTTCAGGAGAATCCGGACTGGCGCGACAAAACTTATCAAACGGTGAATGGAATTTATGAGGTCGGATGTGGTCTGAACAACGTGCTGATGTCGTGGGGCCACGATGAGTATCTGTACAACGTGGTCAAGGATTTTGTTCCACGCGAAGCCCAGTACATGATCCGGTATCACTCGTTCTACGCGGCTCACCGTGAAGGTGCTTACACGCATCTGATGAACGACGAAGATCGCGATATGTTCCGCTGCGTTCGCGAATTCAACCCATATGACCTGTACACAAAATGTGAGACTCCGCCGGATCTTGAGAAACTGATGCCGTACTATCATGATCTGGTGTCGGAGTTCTTTCCGGACGAAATCTGGTGGTAGTGCGTGGTCAAGTCTAAGAATTGGGGTTATTCCGTCGCCGAACTCGCCAGAG
>JAPYTO010000047.1 GCA_029941865.1 Fuerstiella sp.
TCGCTCGGCTGTGCGAGGAAGAAATGCGATTCTCCTACTCGTCTTCTCCTACTCGGATTCCGGGCGATGAAAACAAAGGAACAAAATCGAGGACGAAGTACGAGGACGACAGGACTGCTTCGGGGCGGGAGTCTTTCGGGCCGCATTCAACGTGAGGTGCGACGGCTGCGTTGCTGCTGCATGTTTCGCTGCCTTCTTAGCTGCATTTCCCGCGACATTTCCTGCATCCGAGCTCCCGGACCACCGCCGAATGAACCTCCGCCCGGCGGGCGAGGACCGCGGCGGCCGGACGTTCGACGGGATCCACCATCACGATCGCGTTCCAGAGTAATCCGATAGGTCTGAGACACGGGCTTGCAGAACGTTTCTGCGTCATCGCACGCGAAGTACCTGACCTTGATCACAATTTCGTGCGGTGCACGGCTGTCGCCAGCGACATCGTCGCACAGATCCAGCAGGAACTCGCGGGGATCTGCGTCTGCATCGACTTCAACGTCAGGGCCTTCGACCGAATCGTCGGCCACAATAATTCCCGTAGTGCTTTCCACCTCAAAGACGACCGGCATTGCTCTGTTGTTCCAGTGGACCTTATACAACGGGTCCAGAAAAAATCCGATGTAAAGCTGGCCGTGTCCGGTGCGGAAGAAATCAGCATCAACTTCGGCACGTAGCTTCACGTAGAAGGGTTCACTTGATGCTTCCATCATCGGTTCGGTCAGCACTGGCGTCATCTGTCCCGGCAATTTCACACGGTCAACAATTCCCGTCGCGGCTGTCTTTGGTGGCGCGAGCGGTCTCATGTTCAAATCAGCGATCGTTGTCTCACGTCGCACGGCACCCACAAGACCCTCAAGGTCCGCTCGCAGGTCACTCGGACTGCTCCATTGACGCGACACGACAAGATTGCCGTCGGGGTCAAAAACGAACTCTGAATTCGGACGGTCGCCAAGGGCGTGCTTCAGCACGTTGTCCATGGAATCGCAGATCCAGTTGATGCGAGTTCCCAGCTTTTCCTTCGCCTCAGCCACATGCATGAGTCGCTCATCCAAGGTCACCGGGGCGACGTAGCGATTGGTTTCCGGATGAGCAAGTGTCTTGTAGACGTAGTAAAACCTGACGCCCTTATCCGAGTAATCGCGTTCAACCGTCTCCAGACCGGAGACGTTTCTGAGAAACGGTGGTCAGGTCAGACAACCAAAGACAAGCACAGAATATTCACCACGCAGTTCGTTCAGCGAAAATTCGTGGCCGTCTTCGTCGTAGACCACTACGTCCGGCAGTTCGGATCCCAGCTGAGGAAGTCCGCCTGGGGGCTGTGCGAAGGCAACACGACCGCACAGCACGGTGATGGCGAAAAGAGTTGCTGTCCGCATGTGTTCGACTCCTGAATGACGCGTTTAACAAGGGTTCAACCCCCGTGATGGAGTCAAGTGTCGCGAGGATGTCCGGTTTCTTTCTTTGTTCTCGATTCGCCACACGCCCATGCATTGCCTGGCGTGTCCCTGAAGTCGCGTACAGTGCAACTGGGGCGGCTACGCCGGACTTGAACAGGACCATTACAGCTGAGAGTGCCAGGTCAGATTGGCATCCCTGTCGCCTGCTCATCCATGCCCAAACGGCCCACTCTGCGACTTCGCCAGTCACTGAGAACAGCCCCATACTCTCTGCGAGCATGGATCAGGACTGTTACGCTCATGGCAATCTGCTGGTGTTCATGACGTCAACACCCGCACAACCGGACTGAACATGAAGTCAACCGCTCAAAAAATGTGTTCCTCTGAGAGTGTTCGGCAGACCGTGACCAACCCTTGTGCATGGCAGAACAGCAATGCCCGGAAGTGTTCGGTAAACGCTGCGGGCAGACGAAACCAACCAGAAACAGGAAAGCCTCGTCATGCCAAACCTGAAAAGCCTGCGAAAAAAAGCAGTCGCAAACCCTAAAGTCCAGTGGACTCTGGCACTGCGTGTCCTGTTGCACTCCTTCGTCTTTGTCTGCGCAGGTGCATTCTTTGGCCTGATCAATCAATTCTTCAAAGATCCGTTTGGAGGCCTTTCCGCCAACGCGAAGTTATTCTGGCAACAAAGTGGCCCTATGCTGCTGGCACTGGCGTGCCTGATGCCTATTTTCATTCGGGACACGCTCACGCTCAGCAACAGAATTGTCGGACCAATCTGTCGACTCCGCGAAACCATCAAGCGGATCGGCGACGGTGAAGACGTACCTCCGCTGAAGTTTCGCAAGAAAGACATGTGGGACGACCTGCCTGAACTCTTTAACAAAATGACCGAACGTCTGCAGACCGGAGCGCCGCTGAAACCAGTCGACGTCGATGTGACTCATGCGACGGAGCCTGTTGCTGCTGCCCCCGAACCTGAACTAGTCGAAGCCTGAAACGGCAGCACGCTCAAACCCGCACCTCAGGAAGCCTGGCGACATGCCGATCCATGTGCCAAACATCAGATCCCGCCGCGCTCGACGCGGCACAGCCGCAACGGAACTTGCGGTGTGCCTGCCTATTGTTCTGGTGCTGATCGTTGGGACCATTGAAGCGTGTTCGATGGTCTACCTGAAACAATCACTCAGCGTCGCTGCATACGAAGGTGTTCGCGTATCTGTCTCGCCAAATGGTGACGCGACCGCTGTTACCACAGCGGCGAATCGAATTCTCACAGCTCGCAACGTCATATCACCAACTATCACCGTCTCCCCAGCCAATTTTGCGAATCAACCGGCAGGAACATGGGTTTCTGTCCACGTCACGGCCCCGGCCAATGCAAATTCCATAATCTCTGGTTTCTTCTACGACGCGATTGTCGTTGATGGCCAGGCCACCATGATGAAGGAATTCTGAGACCATGATTCAACGACACGCAAAAGCAGACATCCGGAATCGGCGGGGTGGAATGCTGCCGCTCATCGCCATATGCCTGCCAGTGATTCTTGCTTTCTCGGCATTCGCGATCAACATCGCCTGGATGCAATTAACTCGTACCGAGCTGCGCACGGCGACGGACGCGGCGGCCCGCGCCGGCAGTCGCATGTTAAGCCGCACTCAGGATACTGATGTCGCCCAAGCAACCGCCATGGAAGCCGCGGCGCGGAACACCGTCGCCGGAGACTCCCTGGTGCTGGCCAACAGCGACATGATTTTTGGTATGTCGGCGCCCGATGAAGCAGGATCGTGGCTGTTCACCGAACAGCCTGAAGACACCAACGGCCTGAACGGAGTCCACGTTACGGGCCGCCGAACGAATGGATCTGCGTCCGGGGCGGTTCCCATGTTGTTCACGGGGATCTTTGACATGGGTCACTTCGAACCAGTCAAGACTGCCGTGGCGTCTCACATGGACCGCGATGTCGTTCTGGTGCTGGACAGATCGGGATCAATGAGAAGATGGACGCCTGGCGGAAATCGTTGGTTGGATCTGAAGGCAGCAGTGGCAGCATTTCTGAATGCTCTGTCAACGACGCCCCAGGATGAACTTGTCGGTGTCGTGACATATTCCACCACATCCACACTCGACGAAGACATGACGCTCAACTATGACCACCTGATGACCTCCATCGACAGTCTGTCGGTCAGCGGCATGACCGCCATTGGACGGGGACTCCAGGACGGCATTGATGGAGTCACGGCTCCTGCCTTCGCTCGGGCCAACGCAGCAAAGACGATCGTTGTGATGACCGACGGCCAGCACAACAGGGGAATCATGCCGGAAGCCGTGGCACGGACGGCGCATGACATCTACGGAATCACCGTCCACACAATCACGTTCAGTAGTGGTGCCAATCAATCGCACATGCGACTTGTCGCCAGGAACGGCGGCGGTCGCCATTGGCACGCCGACAACCAGGCGGGACTGATCGCCGTCTTTGAAGAAATCGCCAACAACCTGCCCACACTGCTGACCCAATAAACCGAAGGTTTTCAGGGCGGTGACTGCGACATTGATCGGTCGGAATAAGGGAATTGTCATGAAACTCGGGTGCAAAAAACGAACGAAGCGTCGCTTGGGAACAATGCCGTCCCGCCACGGAGCAACGATCGTTGAATTTGCATTGGTCGCACCCATTTTCTTCATTCTACTGTTCGGGGGAATTGAGTTCGCAACGCTCAGCACGATTCGAGCGACATCACACAATGCGGCCTACGAAGGTGCTCGCAAACTGGTGATTCCTGGGGCCGATGTCACCGTCGGAATAGCCGAAGCCGAACGGATCATGAGTATCATTGGAGTCGACACCCTGGCTGTGACCGTCACGCCGAACGTGATTACGAACAACACTCGCGAAGTCACCGTCAGCATCTCGATTCCCTACAAAGACAACGCCGTCTTTGTCCCGATGTTTACCGGTGGGCTCACCATTGTCTCCAGCACAACGCTCGCCACCGAACGTTACGATGGCATCGTGGCTGGTCCCTGAGTGGCCAGTTCAAAGCCGGTGCCACCAGGCAGGGTTCCCAATACAAGCTCGACACGCAAGCGAGTGAATCTCGTGCGATTTTGTAACACACTTGCTTGCACTGTGTGCTCGTCGCAACAACAGCAATGCCTCACGAGTGCACACCAGCGGAGCTGATGCCTTCCAATCGAGAACGAGCGTACCACGCTCACAGCAGCAGCATCCCCAGGCGTCCTCATCGCCGGCAGTTCTGCCTCTTGCAATTGGTCAGCTATGCCGCCCGAAGCAGAGTCCTCCGCCACAGCAGCTACCAGACAGCATCGTTGGATCGGGAAAAACGTCACGTTGCTCCATGCACCATCTTGAACGCCGTCGGCCAGCTCGGTATGACCCAACCCGGCAGGTTTCCCTGAGTCTCACCGACTCGTGAACGCAGCCACTCCATCCGTATCGGCCAGAATCATCAAACCGGAAGTCCGCCTCATGAAGCCCCCCATCGTCCGTTATCCGCAGAAAAGTGACACGCCGACATCGCATCTGCCCTTCAGCCCGTGCGTCGTCGTCGGCAATCTGGTGTTCGTGTCCGGTCAGGCATCCGTGGACGCGTCCGGCAGGATCGTTTCCGATTCCTTTGCAGGCGAGTTCCGTCGGTCCATGGAAAACATGAAATCCGTGTTGGTCGCCGCCGGATGTGACCTGTCCCACGTCGTTCAGACGCGAAACTATGTTCGAGACGACGAAGATCTGGCGGCATTCAACGAACTGTACAAAGACTGTTTTTCGGCCCCCTTTCCGGCCCGAACCACGATTACTCGCTGCCTGCCGGATTCATTACGATTTGAAATCGAATGTGTCGCCGTGATTCCGGCGACCGCTGAAGAGTAAATCGGGACGAATGACGGTGTGATTGCCCGCACTTCGAAGAACGATCTCAACAACAGTTTGAGCTCTCAGGGTCTACCTGATAAAAGTCCGTTCTTTACATGCGCTGGAACAGTTTACGTATTGTCGTGGACGATACTGGCTCGTGGGAGTAACGAAACTGCTATTAAAAAGCGTCTTCACGGCCACAAATCAGCGTAAAACGCTGTCACCTCAACGCAACACCCAAAATGCCAAATATCGCTGCTGATAAACCTCGCTGGAGATCCACCACCGTTCTGGCCGTGCGTCATCAGGGCCGGATTGTCCTGGGGGCCGACGGACAGGTCACGTACGGCAACACAATCATGAAGTCGGACACGAAGAAGCTTCGACGAATGCTGGATGGCAAGGTACTGGTCGGCTTTGCCGGATCCACGGCCGATGCCTTTGCTCTGATGGAGCGGTTTGAAGAGAAGGTGAAGGACTATCCCGGTAACATCGCTCGCGCGGCCACCGAACTGGCTCGTGACTGGCGTACGGACAGGGCACTTCGAAAACTGGAAGCCATGATGATCGTCGCCGATGCAGAGCTTTCATTGCTGCTGACGGGGCAGGGCGACGTGGTTCAGCCAACCGATGGAGTCGTCGGCATCGGATCCGGCGGTCCTTACGCGACGTCTGCCGCCAAAGCGTTGGTGAAGCATTCCGATCTTTCCGCAGAACAGATCGTTCGTGAGTCACTGGCGGTGGCTGCAGAAATCGACATCTACACCAACAACAACGTCATCGTCGAGGAATTGGAATCGTCGACGTGAGTCTAGAGTAAGCCGCTGAATCTGTCGTCCGAAATGCGGCCACGTTGCTGTTTCAGGGACGCCCTCAAATCCACTGCGGGGATCACACAACCAGATTCAAGTGACGCTCTGAATCGATTGCCCGGCTCTGGTTGGGCAATACAAAAAATGCGTGCCAAACCAACATTGTACTTTCAATAAACGACAACTCCACACCAACCGAAAACATGTCAGAAAACACAACCCCGTTGACACCTCATCAGGTCGTCGAAAAACTCAGCGAACACATCGTTGGACAGGACAGCGCCAAACGAGCGGTCGCCGTAGCCCTCAGGAATCGCTGGCGCTGGCAGAATCTTTCTGACGAGATGCGCAAGGAAGTCACCCCGCGCAACATCCTGATGATTGGTCCCACGGGAGTCGGTAAGACCGAAATTACACGGCGACTGGCCAAGCTGACAAGTGCTCCGTTCGTCAAGGTCGAAGCGACCAAGTACACAGAAGTCGGCTATTACGGTCGCGACGTGGAAAGTGTGATCCGAGACCTTGTCGAAGCCGCCATCGGACTCGTCCGTACGGCCAAGCGAGCTGACATTGAAGAGGAAGCCAAACGTGGCGTCGAAGATCGTCTGCTGGAACTTCTGGTTCCCTTCGAACCGTCATCATCGCTTTCGTCGACTGACGAAAATGATAAAGACGCGGAATCGCAGCAGTCCAAACACCTACGGACCGTCGAAAAGTTTCGAGACATGCTGCGAGACGGCAAGCTGGAAGACCGCATGGTCGAACTGTCCACGGAACAACGAAACTCGCCCGTGCAGGTCCTCACAAACATGGGCGGCATGGAGCAGATGGATATGGATCTGCAGGGCATGCTGGACAAAATGATGCCCAAACAGAATACGTCACGAAGACTTACCGTGGCCAATGCTCGGCGAGTCCTGCATGAGCAGGAAGTGGAATCCTTACTCGACAAGGACAGCATTCAGGAAGAAGCCATCCATCGCGCCGAAGAAACCGGCATCGTCTTCATCGACGAGATCGACAAAGTCTGCAGCAGCGGCGAAGGCAGCAAGTCTGCGGACGTCAGTCGCCAGGGAGTCCAGCGCGATCTGCTGCCCATTGTCGAAGGAACAACCGTTCAGACACGGTACGGATCGGTTTCCACCGAGAAAATCATGTTCATCGCTGCCGGCGCGTTTCATCGGTCCAGACCGTCGGACCTGATGCCCGAACTGCAGGGACGTTTTCCCATTCGTGTGGAACTGAGCGATCTGACCAAAGAAGATTTCGTTCGTATTCTGACCGAACCCTCCGGTTCCATCACTCGGCAGTACGTCGAATTACTGGCCGTTGATGGAATCACGGTTGAGTACACGGACGACGGACTGCATGCGATAGCCGAAATCGCCTTCTTTGTGAATCAAACGACTCAGAACATTGGAGCTCGGCGTCTGCAGACGATCATGGAACGCCTGCTGGAAGACGTCAGCTACGAAGCTCCCGAATGCGGACACAAGACGGTCGTTGTTGACGAAGCCTACGTGAATGGCAAGCTGGACGACATCCGCAAAGACGAAGACCTCAGCCGCTTTGTGCTTTGAAAAGACTGCGGCATGTGACGAGCTCAGAATCTACACGTCGATTTCAAAGCCTTTTCGTGCTTCACGACTGACGAAGCTTTGTGCCTGTTCATCGTCAATAATCTGCTCTGCTTTTGGATCCCATTTAATCCTGCGATTCAGTCGAGCAGCGATCCCTGCCAGATGACAGGTGGACAGCGCGCGATGGTGGCTGAAGACATCCGAGATCGGTTCTTTCCGAGCCACAACGGCCTCAAAGAAATTCCGGAAGTGGTCCACCAGCGGACGGTTCTTATACACTTCTTCAAGAGCGCCATCCGGCAGCGGATTGTCTTCCAGATCCTCAACGGGCTTGCCCGTCAGTCGTCCACGATTCACAGAGATGCGACCTTCGGTTCCTTCAAACAGAATTCCATTTCCCCGGTCGTGTCGAATCTCGATCTCTTTGCCGTCCGAAAAACCCGCCTTGATCAGAAACTCGGTCGCCGTGTTGTATCGCGAATCGTCTGTCGGATAACCGTCCTTGAACGGAACGGGATGCTTCACCATCACAGGGTCGACGGAAACCGGTCCGGTGTCCGTCTTGCCCAGGCCCCAGGTTGCGATATCAACGTGATGCGCGCCCCAGTCGGTCAGCTTTCCACCGGAGTATTCGTACCACCAACGGAATTCGTAGTGACAACGTGACCAGCTTTTGGTTTCTCCGTTGTCTCCCGGCAGATGACGGAAGTCGACCAGCGGCGCGGGACCCAGCCACAGGTTCCAATCCAGACTCGTCGGCGCGTCGGCGTGCGGAATCTCCGGACTGGTCGGACCACCGCCGATGCTGACCGTGGCTTTCGTCACGTCGCCAAGTCGGCCCGCTCGAATCAACGCAATCGCCCGAATGAAGTTCGCATTGCTGCGCTGCTGAGTGCCAATCTGGACGATCCGCCCCGTCTGTCGGCAGACCTCACACACCTGTTGCCCCTCGGCAATCGTCAGTGTCATCGGCTTTTCACAATAGACATCCTTGCCGGCCAGCATCGCTTCGATGGCGATCTTCGCGTGCCAGTGATCCGGCGTTGAGATATGGACAATATCGATGTCTTTGTTGTCCAGAATGGCTCGATAATCCAGGTGGCTTGTGGGCACATGGCCCGTCCACTCTTTGACCAGACCGGTAGCGAGCTCTCGGCGGAACGCATCGGCATCACAGACAGCAACGTAATCGCCATATCGCCGAAAGTCCGGTGCCGATCCATACCCACCCTTCAGTCCGGTCGCTTTCTGACACCAGCGGCTTCCGGTACCAATTGCACCCACGCGCGGGCGGTCGTTCCCCTGCAGAAAACCCTTCGCTCGCTGGCTTCGATTCAGGACGACGGCGGCTCCCACGAACGCCAGTGAACTTTTCAGAGCATCACGACGTGACAGGTTGTTGGCTGACATTGGGGGCATTCATTGCGATGGAATCGAAAAACGAAGGCTGCTGCCCGTCGTCGGTGGAACAAACGGCTGCATTACGCATCGTACAGGGACGACAGCAGGATGAGAAACCTTAACACGACCCGCCGAGCAAAGGACAGGGTCAAGTCCGTCGACACTGCTGATACTGCGCAACACGTGCCACTCAGGACTCGCAAGGCGAGCGGGGGACGTAAGTCCCCTGATCTTTTCGCAGGGTCGACACGGAAGTCACCGGGGATCCATTCACGACGCAGGCCTTCGTGACGCAAGGAAAACGTCCGAATAAACTAAGGCAGCCCATGATCAGGGCACTGACGTACCCCGCTCGCCATCATCAACGCAGAAAAAGACTTGCCCCTCTGCTGATACACAATCTATTCGCCACGAATCAACCTGCAAAGAGACCCGGTCTTTTGAAAAGACCGGGTCTCTTGAAAACCAGTTTGCTGGCCCTCGGCATCGCGTTGCTTTTTTGTGTCTCTTCGCGTTTTTTGTGGCCATCCTTGTTTGCCCCGCCAGCCACGGACACAGCATCAATGCCACAAAAAACACAAAAAAGACCTGTCGCGCTATCTCAGCTTGCCGACAGCCGCTGTGCGCGGGTCCGTCGGACTCCGCACACACTGTCACAGAGTCGCGGACACGGCCCCTTGTGCGGACATTTCGGCCGGTACGTGGCAAGGCGAATGTCGTGAGGCTATGCTGCTGGCATACCAAGGACAGAAGTCTGCAGTGCGGGCCGTGTCCAGGCGTTTAGGTGATCACCAGAAGCAGGAGAGCATTCATGTCGAATCAGGCCACACAACTTCCTCGACGTCGATTTTTACAGAGCACTGTTTCGGCAGTCGGAGCAGCGGCGATGGCGCCGATGTTTATTCCCAGCTCGGCCCTTGGCCGTGACGGCGCCGTTGCTCCCAGTGAGCGAGTGGTCGTCGCGGGTATCGGTATCGGACGCCGAGGAGGCTACGACCTGGGCTGTTTTCTGCAACAACCGGACGTCCAGTTCGTCGCAGTCGCCGACATTAAGAAAAAACGCCAGGGCGAAGTCAAGAAAATCATCGACGACAATTACGGCAACGGTGACTGCGTTACGTACCGCGACTTTCGTGACGTGCTGGGTCGCAGTGACATCGATGCCGTGCTGATTGCCACCGGACCGAATTGGCATGCGACCGCCGCGATGACTGCCGCCAAAGCCGGCAAGGACATGTACTGCGAGAAGCCCGTCACGAAAAACATTTCTCAAAGTCTGATTCTTGCGGAAACAATGCGACGCACGGGTCGAGTGTTTCAGGCCGGAACTCAACGACGAAACCTGCCGCATTTCGCGTTCGCCTGTGAACTGGCACGCACAGGAAAACTCGGCAAGTTGAAGAAAGTCTATGCTCACCCGGCAGGAATGCAGGCCATGATGAGCGGCTGGCTGGTACCTGAAACCGAACCCGCAAAAGACGACGTCGACTGGGACATGTATCTGGGACCAGCCGCGTGGCGGCCATACAACAAGAAGCTGCTGGACGGTTTCAACTTCGAGAAGGGTGGCGGCTTCGTCGGCGCTTTCAACGGTGG
This sequence comes from Fuerstiella sp., assembly GCA_029941865.1. Taxonomy (GTDB): domain Bacteria; phylum Planctomycetota; class Planctomycetia; order Planctomycetales; family Planctomycetaceae; genus Fuerstiella. The sequence continues at coordinate 10,665 of JAPYTO010000047.1, forward strand.
CGGCGTTCTGGAATGGGGTTCCCATTGCGTGGACCTGTGCCAATGGGCGGTCGACGATTGTCTGCCTCCTGTCGAGTACAACGCACCGAAGGACGGTGAGTTAGTCGCGCGATACGAGAATGGCACCGAGTTAATCTTCCGCGAGAAGGGTTGGATCCCATTGGGTTCGTGCCCGGTGAGATTCGAAGGCGAGGACGGCTGGGTCGAAGCGGGCGACAGCGGCAAGATGGTGTTGAGTTCACCGGAGTTGCTGGCTGGCCGAACGGTTGACGAAATTGGCGGCTATCCCGCAACGTTCCACGTGCGAGACTTCCTGGACTGCGTGAAAACTCGCCGCCAGCCAAAGGGCAATGCCGACGCGGCGTGCAACGCGCACATCGCCTGCCATGCCGCCAACATCGCCCTGTATCTGGACCGACAGGTGAAATACGACAATACCACACACAGGTTTATTAACGACGAGCAGGCCAATCGTCTGCGATCCGAGGCACTGCGGGAACCGTGGAGATTATAAGACTGCGAGCACGTCACTGACATACTCGACCTGCGGTTAAAAACTTCATTCACATCGTCCTCTAAGATCGGGACTCATAACATGTATACAACTCGACAGTTCACTCGCTCGGCCGTTCTTCTGGTCACACTGATTGCCGTGGCCACCACTTCGGCTCGGGCCTTCGACGGACCAGACACATCACCCGCCAAAGAAAAAGAGCTACTGGCAATACTTCGGTCAGATGCCCCGGCGGCAGAAAAAGCCCTCGCCTGCAAACACCTGGCCGTCCACGGGTCGCCCGCAGCAGTCCCCGATCTGGCAAAGCTGCTGCCCAACCCTCAGTTGTCGTCGTGGGCCAGAACCTCGCTGGAAGTAATTCCCGGCGAAGCCGCGGACCAGGCGTTGCTGACGGCATCCGAATCACTGGAAGGCAGACTCCTGGTCGGCATGATCAATTCGATCGGTTTCCGTCGTAACGCTAACGCTGTCGAATCCCTGACCGCGAAACTGCAGAACTCCGATGCCGACGTTGCGTCAGCTGCAGCTGTCGCGTTGGGTCACATCGGCAACGCTGCCGCCACCAAATCACTGACAGCAGCACTGGCGACTGCTCCTGCCAACGTTCGTTCGGCAGTGGCAGAAGGCTGCGTGCTGTGTGCCGAACGCTTGCACAGCGAAGGCAATGCTGTCGCCGCCACCAAAATCTATGACCAGGTCCGTGCCGCTGACGTGCCCATGCAGAGAATCATCGAAGCGACTCGAGGAGCGATTCTTGCTCGAAACCAGGACGGCATCCCGCTGTTGCAGGAAATACTCCAATCAACGGACAAGAAACTGTTTCAGCTGGCGTTGGGCACGGCTCGCGAATTCCCCGGCTCTGAGATCGACAAGGCACTGGCAGCCGAACTGGATAACGCCACACCCGCACGAGCCGCGTTGATCGTCCAGGCCATGGCCGACCGACCGGACACTGTTGTCCTGGCCGCCGTGGTGAAAGCCGCGGGACAGGGTCCCACACAAGTGCGAATTTCGGCCATCGACGCACTGCAACGTGTAGGCGATGATTCGTGCCTGTCGGCTCTGCTGAAGATTGCAGTCAGCGATGATGCGGACCTGGCCACGGCCGCTCAACAGACACTGGCAGTCCTGCCAGGTCAACGCGTCGACGCAGAAATCGGAGTGCTGCTGCCGACAGCCACAGGAGATACGTACAAGTTGCTGCTTCAACTGGTGGGCCAGCGACGAATCGACGTTGTGGAAGACGTCCTGAAAGCACTGGACCATGCTGACCAATCAGTCCGCAGCGCTGCCCTGGTTGCTCTGGGCGAAACGGTTTCACTCGGAAAGCTGTCCGTACTGGTTTCACAAGTCATTGCTCCGAAACACGCCGAAGATGCGGCGATCGCTCAGAAGGCACTAAAGGCCGCCAGTGTCCGCATGCCGGATCGTGAGGCCTGTGCCGCGGAACTGGCGGCGGCCCTGGAACGTTCCCCATCCGCAGCAAAAAGTACCCTGTTGGAGATTCTTAGCGACGTTGGTGGCACTAAAGCCCTGCAGACTCTGGCAACAGCCGCCAAGAGCAGCGACGATCAACTGCAGGACACCAGCAGCCGTCTGCTCGGCAAATGGAACAGTGTGGACGCAGCCCCGGTTCTGCTGGACCTGGCAAAGACGGCCCCGGCAGAAAAGTACCAAGTCCGCGCACTGCGAGGTTATATCGGTGTCGCACGGAAGTTCGCCATGCCGGACAAACAGCGTGCCGAAATGTGCCGCAATGCCATCAACGCCACGCGTCGTCCCACCGAACGCAAACTGGCACTGGACGTGCTGACGCTGCATCCGAGCGTCGACGGACTGAAGCTGGCAGTCAACGCCATGAAGGTTCCCACGTTGAAAGACGATGCGACCGCGGCGGCGCTTGTCATCGCTCAGAAAGTTGGTGGCAAAGGTGTTGACGTCAGTGCACTGATGGCGGCAGCAGGCCTGGACGAGGTAAAACTGGAGATCGTCAAAGCGCAATACGGTGCGGGTTCGACGCAGAAGGACGTCACCGCTGTGCTTCGAAAACAGGCCCGGAACACACCGGTGATCACGCTGGTGTCCGGCAGTTACAATACCAGTTTCGGTGGCGACCCGTCACCGGGAGTCGTGAAGCAACTGAGCGTTGAATATCGCATCAATGGCAAGGATGGAAAAGTATCATTCCCGGAGAATGCCCTCATCATTCTGCCGATGCCCAAGTAGTCACGGCCCTTTAAAACGATGTCGATAGTTCGTCTCACGGCTTACCGTTGGGAGCCGTGAGTTCATACGCGCTGACGGTTTCAGGCGATTGAGATCCGTCGTGATTCTCACTCTGATGACAGCCGCGAATCGTTTCAGTCGCCGGGACTCATGCTTCGGTTTGTCTGGTCTGGTTTTCAACGTGTCAGATAGTGGACGGGTGATTGAGACAGAATCGTGCCCTGCGGGCCCTAGACTCCGGCGGCGCGACGTGATCGACTTCAACTGAACAGCTGGTGCCTGACGTGCTGTCAAACTGCCTGGCACGGGCTTCATCACGGAATCCTGCATGCTGCCAGCCTACACTAACTACGGCCTGTTTACATGTGGTCGCTCAGCCGGCTGTATCCAGCGCATTACTTTTTGTGTCTCTTCGTGTTTCTTGTGGCCATCCTCGCCGGTCACTGACACAGAAGCATCGCCACAAAAAACACAACAAGGCCGTGTCGCCCTTTTCAAGCAGCGCCCATAGTCGCTCCAACCTCACAACCATGCGTTATTGCGCCCAGGTGTGACATACGCCGGATCACGGCGTTGTATCAAGAACGAAACAGAACACATCCTGCCTGCGATGGAACGGGCTTTCGTCGGGCGGTGCAGCATTGCCAGTGATGAATCCGCCCCAGTCGACTGCCGCGTTGCCCCAATGGGCGGTCCTGACGCGTCTTAACGCTACGTCCCGCGGATCGCGGATGACTGTGTCCTGAACTGTCAGCACGGGACTTCCCAGACTCATGCCGTCGTCCGGATCGGCGAAACGAAACCTCAGCACATTCGCTTTACGAAGACTCGCTGCCGGGATCATGAACGAATAGTCCCTGCGAGCATCCGGATCGAGCGTTCCAACGACCATTCCATTAAATACAACGTCAACTTTGCTGTCTGGCGCCTTGTGAGTCGTCCAGCCACTTTCTGCCCCAACCGAAAAGCTCAACAATGCTTCTGCCTGAATGGGTGATCGATCGCGATCGTTGGCAACGAAAAATTCCCGAGTGCGTATTTCGCCGCTGCTGCTTCTGACACGGAATATCAACAGGCCGTCCGGCAGCGAGGTGGAATCCACCGTCGCCTGATACGCAGTTCGATAAAACGGTTGGTCAACCTGGGTCATCGGCATCCAGTCAGTACCATTGAGCGAGTAGTCCAGCGTTTCGTTCGGCCGGGGCTGAACCAGATGAGCCTTCAGGTCCACTCGCCCGGTAAGCGGAGCTCCGACACGATGTGATACAATCGCAACGCGTTGTCCCAGCCCTTTGTAGAACTGTTCCAGTTTCTCTCCCTTCACGCGGTAAATCAGATATCCCTGTGGCGACAGATCCGGACACAGCTGTTCTGCTTTGGGATTCCACCAGCAACCTGCCAGAGCTCCGCCGGTACGGTACGGAACCGATCGCGTCTTGTGAGACACGACGTGGATGTCGCCAGTCAGTTGAAGTCGGATGTCGCCCTGTGCGGCGATCTGTGCGAAGTCAGGACAGTGTTCACCAAGATCCGCTTCGGACGTCGTCACAACAAACGTGCCTGCAGACCGGTGTCCCATATCCTGTCTCATCCACTCGGCATGCATCGGTTGAACCTGATTGGTCGGGTATTCAAGTTGCTTTCCGTTGACTGGAAGCTGTCGCTGGCCGAGGTGGTATCCGAAGTCGACGGACACAAAATGAATCCTGCCGTATTCGAACGAATGGAAATGAGGGCCCAGGTGTTCCCAATACAGGGGTTTGCCACAACGATGATCTCCCCGAGGAAACTGGTCCAGTCGATACGACGAATCCGTATGGTCTCCCGAGACGTTGTAGTGCGGCATCGCCAGGTGATTCATGATGCCCACATAGTTGCGGAAGTCCGCCTGCCCGGCAGCCGGTGTGCTCAGCAAGGCCTTGTGCAGATTCAGCAGATCGCCACTGTTGACGACAAAACGCGGCTGCGGCGTCAAATCATTCACCTCGCGCACAAAACGGCTTAGCCCCACAAGAGATCGGCTGTTCTGTGAAACATGTGTGTCCGTCACGTGCACGAAGATGTATTCATCTTCGTCCGCAAGGGCAGGCTTCAGTTCAAAATCAACGCTGGCCGCCAGCGGTTTGTACCAGGATCCCTGCACATCATACCCGGCAGGACGAGTGATATAGATGAACACGGCGTGCCGGTTGGGTTTAAGCGTGTAAGCGCCCTCAGCGTCTGTCGCAACAACTGAGTACCCGTCCGTGACCGATATGCCTTCCGCCCCCGAAATTTCAGCTGGTGTATGTAACAGCACTCGTCCGGAAATCCGGGTAGGCACAGCAGCATCGTAGTCAGGCTGGGGTGTTTCCGTCAGCAGCAGATCGAGGATCTCAGTGCCGGACTGCGGAGACGCCGCGTCCTGACCGATGGACACGTTGATCGTCGAATGAAGCAGCAGTCCAATGATCAGACAACAGAAAACAAGAATCGATCGCATTATATAAACTCAGGAAATCAGGAATTGTCGCGCCCGCAACGATGCAACGAGCGAATATGAATTAAGAAAAACTATCAGGCAGCCGCTTCCTGTGAAAAGCAGTCTACTGTGCCTGTCCCATCAGACCGTCACAACTTCAGCGCATGTTCGTTGGCGGCGTGCAGAGCAGGATTCGAATACCTACAGCAGTTTTCAAAATCACGCGGTCGTTCTGTAGCGGAATTCGCCAGGAATTTGGGCAGTGACAGGTCGAAAGCCTTGGCGGTTTCCGCTACGAAAAAAGTAAAATGCTCTAACACGTCGTGTTTTAGTTTATCGCCCTGCATGAACAAAGGACACCGGCTGCCCCCATGACTTTGATCACGGTAACCTGCCCAACTTCGAGCGGCGGCAAGAACAGGTTCTGTCTGCGGACCGATGACTGCCAAATAACAGCGTCTTACGCTGACTGTGGCCGCGACAGGCGCGTTTCAGCCTGAGAAAACAGCCAGATTACGTTAATCGTCCAATTGTTCGTACAGCGGCAAGTGTCTGTAATAGATTTCAAGCAACAGCAGTTTCATGGAGGTGGAATACAAACGGCCACCTCGTTTTTCCCAGTTGTCGACCGGGTCCCATGTGCCCGCCATGTGGCCGTTCTTGATCTGAGTGTCCACAACCATGTCGCGCAGAGCTGCGTTCCATTCCTGCCAATAGCTGCCCTGCATGTGATACATCACCTGAGTCCCGTAGTACCAATAATACGACGTTCGTGCCTGTTTGACTTCGGGCAGTTGAGTCAGAAGATAGTCGGCGCCTGCTCGCATGGCCGGGTCGTTGCGACCGGTTCCAAGAAACTGCAGGCACAGCAGACCTTCGGCTGACATCGCGGGCGACACCCTGCGGTTGGTGTAACCGAATTGTCCACCGACGGGTTGGTTGCCTTCAACGGATTTCAACCAGCGTCGAATGCCCTCATGTGTCTCGATCGGGACATCAAGGCCGGCCATTTCACCGCTTTTCAACGCCATCATCTGCCAGCCCACGACGGACGTATCGCCCGCTTCACCCGGGTTGTAGCGCCAACCGCCGGTCTTTTTATTCTGCGCGTTGACGATGTATTGCAGGGATCGTTGAGCGGGTTCACGGAAGTCCGGGTGCTGCGTCATGCCGAACGCTTCACACATCGCGATGGCCGCGATGCCCTGGCTGTACATTTTCTGTTTATCACCGGGGCCCAGCAGCTCGCCGTCAGGCTTCTGGTGATCGATCAGCCATTGCAGACCGGTCGCCACGACCTTCGCATATGCGCCATCAACGTGAGTGTTTCCTGCGGCGAGCAACGGTAACAGCGCAAGTCCGGTTGCTGCTGTGTTCGACGCTTCGGCCCCTTGCCCATTGCATGTCGGGTGCTTCCCGTTGCAGTTCTCCTGAAATCGATTCAGGCTCCAGCTTCCATCGGTGTTCTGATGTTGCACCAGCCACAGCAGGCCGCGATTGACGGCCTTTTCAGATGCTTCTGTGCCACCAAAAAGTTCAATGTACTGCTTGCGAGTGTCTCCCTGACGCAGCGTAAACATTGATCTTAGACCGACACTGTCCGCAGCCAGCGACACTGCACTGGCCTTTGCGAAGGGACGATTAAGCTGACTAGCCAGTTTGTGGAAAGCAGGCGGAGCGTTGTTGCGCTCCAGACTGAGCGTGCCTACCACGATTCGCTCCTTGATGCGACTGGACGGGCCGGTCATCTTCTGTGGCGTAAGTGGTACCGGCGCTGACAGTTCAGATCGTTCAATCACCAGCATCACGGTGTCGTCGGACAAATCCTTTGATTCTGCAGCGTCAGGAGCGTCGCTTCCGGGCAGCGTGTATTTTTCTGTCTCAAGCTGTGCAATATCGGCGTGATCATGCGGGACCGGCGACGGAGCTATTTCTCGCGGCGGAACGGCAGGCATCTTCGCTGGATCTGCCGGGCGATTTTCAATATTCGAGATCGGAGCATTCTGGTCCACAAATGGCTGTGGCTCCCGGCGCTGGCTCCGCTGTCCTGAGGTCGCAAACGGGACGGGCGACGGCACCCTCGCAGCGACCCTCGCGATCTCAATCAGCGGAATTGGCTCATCCGCCACACGCTCGGTCGTTTCCACGGGCGCTGCTGGCAGGACAACAGACTCCGCCAACTTCGCGGCATCCGGATTATCCGGTATCGGAGCAACCCGCATCTCCAACGGATTCAGCGGCAACGCAGCTGCCTCTTGTTCTACCCCAATCCGTATGGCCGGCGGAGCCACACTTATTGACGCCTTGGGACGCACCGTTACCGCCGTGGGGTTCTCGACGTCGAAACGGACAGGCTGTACCAGCAGTATCGTTCGAGGCATGTCGATCTGTGTGGCCACCGGTCGGTCTGCCGGCCTCCTGACGGGCTCCAGAACGACGGACGTGTTCTGCAGTTCCGGAACATCGAACGCATTCACAGGAGTCGGTCGCGACAGAGACGGCATTGGCGCCGATTTTGTTGCCGGCCGCTGAGGTTGTGCGCGATTCGAAGGAACGAAAAGCAATTGCCGCGGAGACAACGTTCGGGCAACATCCAGCGAAATCGTCGGCAGCGGACTGTCAGTACGTTCGGGCACGCTGAACGTTTCGGTCTCCTGCCGAGTAACCTCCGGCTGCGGCAGGTCCTCGAGCGACTGCAGGTCGGCCAGCTTTTCGTACGCAGCGCGACCGTCTTCATGTGACTGGTGCTGATTGTCGTCAAACAGTTGAGTTGACGCCTCAGCATCGAACGTCTTTGACGTAATGACGTCAATGACCTTCGGCAGGTTCCACACCGCCAGCACAAACAGAAGCAGCACGTGAATCATCACACTTCCCGCGAAGAATCGGGTGGCCCCGGCCGCCTGCACAAATCTCCTGCGCGTGGAAAACAGAATTGCCGCCAGCATTAGAACCAGCAGCGTAATCGCCACGCCGTACGGCCAGATTGCAGAAACTGCACGCAGATTCGACGTGTCCCACCCGGACTCGATCCTTACTTCGTCGGCGCGACTCAGCAGCAATCGTTCACTTCCGTTTCGATGCGCTGAAAAGACCAGCGTAAAGCCTTCCGGTGAGAGGGCGGGCTCTGATTCATGAGCGGGCGTGTTGATTCCCGGTCCGAGGTTTTCTGGTGGCGTCGGCGTCGCCCCGGCAATGTTGCTGCGAAACAGATCGAGGTTCGGGTTTTCGCCGCCACGCACAGGACGGTCGGACGCAAAATACAGAAACGATCCGCTGGACGAAACAAACGGAGCACCTTCGTTGCTGTCCGGTCGGTTGATGGCGTCAATTGCATTGACGGATTCCCAGGTTGAGGCTCCGTTATTTCGCACGGCGGCGTACATGTCAAACGTGTTCGATTTCCGAAGACGCAGCGTGCCACTCCATTCGTCCTGCGGACTCTCATTCGAGTTCCGGGAATTGTTAATTTCTTTGATGCGATTTGATGCAAAGTAGAGCGTCTGCCCATCCGGTGAAATCGCCGGATCGTATTCGTCTGCGGATGAATTGACGGGACGACCCGCGTTAACGGGCGTGGTCCATGCTCCTTCGTGCCATTCCGATACATAGATGTCGAAGCCACCTGTACCGCCCGCTCGATCGGAATACAAGAACAGCTGCCGGCCGTCAGCTGAGGGGATCGCACCGACGTCATCGGCTGAAGAGTTAAGTGCGGCAACCGGTTCGCCCGGCTGCCATTTGCCGTGAATCAGTCGACTGCGATAGATATCGGACTGACTTCTGCGGGATCGAAGGGCGAAGTACAGAGTCGTCCCACCATCAGCAAAGCGGGGAGAAATCAGCGAGGCGTCGGTGATGTCTGTTGGTACGACGGATGACAGTTCGTCTGCCGGGCGCCAAACGATTCGTCGCTGCTGCATCGTGCTCAGATCGGCCCAATGTCCAGCTCCGCCAACGGAGACCACACCGTTGCGAGGTTTCGGGACGATCCAGACCGTGAAGGCCAACAGGATAACGACCACAGCAAACTTCGGAGAACGCAGCCATGCGTATCCGGATTGAGCGGCTGTTTCAGTCGTTGAGATTGAAGTGTTTTTTTTCAACGGACGAGTTCATCCTGATTCGACATCGTCACGGACCTGCGAATTTCGGCCCTGAAATTCCATGGTCACGAAGCTGACTCTCACTAACGTTCCTGCAGGGCCGCGATGCGATAATCCATCCCGACTTCATTGCACAGTCCCATGACACGGACGGCGTGCTTCAACGCGACCTCACCGTCGCCACGAATGAGTGCCGACTGATGTGGATTGTTTCTGTAAGTTTCCCGAATGATCTGGCCGAGTTGCTGTTCGTCTATTTCCTGCTGCACAATTTTATAGGTTCCGCTGCGCAATACGTTGATAACGAGTTCCGGAGTCATGGACAGGGGCTGGGCCTGTGTCACTTCCGGCAACACGACGTCCAGTTCACGTTCCTCCTGATCGTAACGCGTGGCGACCAGAAAAAAGATCAGCAGCAGAAAGACGACGTCAATGACAGGTGTCAAATTGGGACCTTCAAAGTCGTTCGTTTCGATCGGCAGTTTCATGGCGTGTTTCGTTTCGTGATGGCTTATTCCAGGTTGACTCTGACTCCCCATCTTCTGATTGAGATGACAGAGCCACGAATCTCCGTTTCACACGACCAACGTAGTTTTTTTTTATCAACAGCAGATCATCAGCTGACGTCTACGAGGCTGTCCTGTGTCCGAGCACTGGCCTTGTCGTCCTCTTCCGGAGCTTGAGACGCACTCACAACACGTTTTTCCACACGTGCAAAGCACGGAAATGTCGACATCAATGCCACATCGATTTCCCGAAAAAACTGTTCAATCTTTCCGTTGAAAAAGGCGGCGCACAGTAACGACGGAATGGCGATTGACAGGCCAGCAGCAGTTGTAACCAGAGCCATGTAAATACCCTGAGCCAGCATTTCCCCTTTGCCAAGTCCCGCCTGACTGGCCGTCTTGAATGCAATGATCATGCCGACGACCGTACCGAGCAGTCCGATCAGTGGCGCCACACTACCAGCCACCGTCAATGGCCGAACGCGACTCCGCAACGCCCCCATTTCCCGCACCGCGGCGTCTTCCATGGCCTTCTCCACTTCAGGGAGAGGACGGCCGGCCCGTTGCAGGCCTGCGTTAAGTATGGTCGCGATGGGGACCTCGTGACGATCACAAACCGTCTGCAGATCCGCCGGTGTGGATCGATCGCTGTCCACCACACGTTTCAATTCGCTGACCAGGTCCGCCGGCACGATGCAGACACGGCGAGTATTGACGAGTCGTTCAATCGCCACGGTCACACTGACCAGCGAAAACAGACCGAGCGCGCCCATGAACAGAAGCCCGGTGAGTCCCGTGGCCAGCATTAGTGACAGAATGGAATCATCCGCTGGAGGAGATTCTTCTGCGACTTCGGCTACTGGTGGAGCAGGTGCCGCATCAGCCACCTCATCAGCCGACAGTAACGGCAGCAATCCAGCCAGCAGCAAAAACGTCGATGCCGTGAGAACGCGACTATTCCAGGATGACATTCCTCGCCCCTTGAATTTTCGATTAATGGAACGTTCTTTAGATTCGTCTCAGCTTTCCTGAAGTTCAGCTCCCGGCCTTCAGTCCGGCCAGAAGTTTTGCCGCATCCTTTGCTCGAACGTGCTCCGGGAACCGATCCACAACGATCTGTAACGATTCCCGAGCCTTGTCAGGCATCTTCAACTCAATGAAGCAACGACCCGCTTCGAAATGACCAAGAGCCTGCCACTCCGGATACGGATAACCAAGTGCCGCTTCCAGAAAGTGCTCCCACGCAACATCATATTTTTTTTGTGCAAAGGCACACTCGCCCATCATGAATCGTGCCTTGGCGGCGGATTCCGTGTTCGTTTCTTTCGTGACCCGATCGTACATCTGCATCGCCTGATCGAGATGGTTCTGATTCTGCAGAGCAAACCCAAGTCCGTACCATGCTTCGCTGACCTGTTCGAATTCCGGAAACTGTTTCGTCAGAGCTTCGAAGTGTTTCTGGCTGACAGGCCACTGCTTGAGTTCGTTCGCACAGGTGCCGGTTCGATAAATTGCTCGCGAATGATATTTCTCAGACTTCACATCAATCGTCTTTTGATACCAAGGCAGTGAATCCTGGTATTTTTTCTGACGAAACATGCTTTCGGCCACCAGCCACGTGGCGTCGATCAGCAGATCACCATCAGGATGCTCAGTAATCTGAGCCTGCAGAGTTGCGGCTGCCTGGACGAACCCTTCCGTCGCGAACTGCGAACTTCCTTTCCTAAATTGAAGTCGTTCACGCAACTTCTGGTTTGTTGTCTTTGCCAGGCCCTTGTCACTCGCCGCAACGGCTTCGGCAAACTGCTTTTCATCGGCATGAAACCCCGCAACACGCAGCCAGCATTCGCCGGCCAGTACGCTGTCGGGGAACATGGTCGCCAGTTGACGAAACGCGTCGATGGATTCCTTCTGTCGTTTGGTTTCTGAATATGCAAACGCAAGTTCGTACCAAACCTTATCCGCGGCGGTGTAGTCGGGTTTCGCCTTCAGCAGATCCAGGGCAATCTGAATCGTCTGGTCATGCTGCTTCAGTCCCGCGTGGCAAAGGGCGAGCGAATAGCGGGCATCCAGCGCTGCGTTTTCCTCTGCCGGATCTCGTTTCAGAAACTCCGTCAAATCACTAACGGCCGCGGCGTACTTATTCTGCCGGTGCTGACTCAGACCACGCAGGTAGTACGCGTTTGTGGCAATATCTGACTTCGGATACTTTGTCAGCAGAGCATTCAAATGACTGACAGATCCATTGTAATCAGCTTTGTCAAACAGTGCCGATCCGGAACCGTAGGCCGCCAGCGGGGCGAATTCACTGTCGGGAAATTTCGTGACAACCTGCTGGAACGCCGCAACAGCGGGATCAAGCCGATTCTGCTGAGCCTGAATCTCCCCCAGCCGAAACCATGCGCGATCGCCGAATTCGCTTTTCGGATACTTCTGATTCAGCTGATTCAGTTCTGCGATCGCGGCGTCCGCCTGATTCGTGTCGACAAGCCCCGTCGCGAGCGCCAGCAGCACCTCATCACCACGTCCCCAGTCACCCATCGTCTGTCGCGAAGCTCGCAGTGCGGTGACACCTTCCGTCGGACGTTTCAGACTGAGATGACTGATGCCTATCAGGAACTGTGCTTCAGCCAGCAGTTCCGGCTCTTTCAGTTTTGGCAGCGCCGCCTTAAGAAATGCGATTCCAGGATCGTGCTGTTCGAGAGAATACAGGCAGAACCCCACGCGAACAAGCGATCGTGGCGTGTAAACATGTTCCTTAAACTCGCCGACCAGTCGACGATAGAGTTCGTCGGCTTTCGCGAAGTCAGCGGTGTCACCCACGATTCGACTTTCCGCCGCGACGAACAGCGCGTCAGGCAGTAAGGGATGTTTCGAAAATGCGGCGTTGTTCAGAAACGCATCGCTCTGCTGCTGTGCATCCGTCAGTTCATTAAGCTGCAGTCCGGTCAATGCCGCTCGATAGCGTGCGTCTGCGGCAAGTTTGTCTGCGGCGAATTCGTCCGCAAACTGAGCGTACAATTTGACGGTTTCCGGCTTCCGCTTTTCGTCTTCGTAGATTGCCTCAATCCGAGTGAACTTCAGCTCGGGAATGAATTCGGTCTGCGGCCAGTCCGCGATGGCCTTGTCCAGAATCCCGATCGCAGCAGGCGCCTGCTTCAGTTGAATCAGCGTCCGCCCGAGCCACCACGCTGCCTCAGCCGCTTCGTTCTGCTTTGCATCAACGACCGCCTTGAACGCATTCTGCGCCTGCGGAAACTGATTCGAAAGAAACCGGCATTTGCCGCCTTCCAGCAACGCCACATTGACGTATTCACTCTGTTTGAACTTCTGCGGCAGAGATTCGAACAATTCCGCCGCTTGTGGCAACTGCTTCTGTTCATGCTTCGACCGCGCGTGATGAAACAGTGCGAGGTCGGCCATGGCGAATTCTTTCACGGCAGCAGCCGTCGCAAATTCCTTTTCCGCTTCAGCGTGCTTTGTCAGTGCAGTCAGGGCGAGCCCCAGTCGCAGGCGGCATTCGGCCACCTTGTTATCCTGTGGGAATTTCTGCAAAAACGAGCGATACGTCTGAACAGCCTCGGCGGTCTTTTCCAATTCCTGCTGAGTCGTCGCCAACGCAAACATTGCGGTAGGCAGCAGCGGACTGTTTCCGTGCTGATCGATTAATGTCTGGTACACCACGATCGCCCCGGCGTGATCGCCGGCCTGAAACACGCACTCCGCCTGATAGTACAATGCAGAGGGAATGTGCTTGCTCTTTGCATACTGAGACGACACGTTGGCGAATTCCGCTGCAGCCACGCGAAAGGCGTCCGGCGTCTTCGCTGCCAGAGCTGTGCTGTACAGTGCCAGACCCAGATTGAACTGCACCGCGTCGCGCTGCTCGAATTCCGTGAACTGCTTCAGAACCTTCCGAAACGTCCCAACAGCCTCGGCGTTTCCCGTTTGAAGCTGACAGACTCCCAGATGATAGTGAGCATTAGCGATTCGCTCGCCCTTGGCGAAGTTCGCAATGAACTGGGTCCAGCGAACTGCCGCCTGCTTAAAGAGTTTCTTCCTTTGAAACCCAAGAGCGACTGCGTATTCACGCGTCGCGACGGGATCGACGGATTTTTCCTGCGCAAACACCGGACCGAACGTGACCGCAATGGGAACAATCACGACACAAGTGAGAACACCGATCATACGACGACGTGGGCCGTCAGACATCTCCGCCTCCTCTGCGATGAGCTGCGAAGCAGCACTGCACAAACCGGACTGATCAGTTAATTGGCTGATGGTAGTGAGGAATCGGGACGGCATCAATCGACTCGGCCCGATACGGTACGTGGCGTCGAGTCCTGAAGTGGCTTTTTCCTCTTTGGCGCAGACGTCCCTCGTGCAAGGGCAGGCGGGACGCCCGCACCACAACATGTTGCAAAATGGTCCCGCGAACTCCGAACAGGATGGTTCTTCGGCCGGTTGACTCATTAGAATTCAGGCATTGACAGTACCGCCCTCCCTCACGTGTCGAGCCCGACACCAAACTCGGATCGCCCGATTCCGAGTCAAAATCTCTCCTCCACACAAAGCCTGCACACGCGCAGAACTCATTCGCAGCCGTGTTTTCAGCCGGTGCTGTTTAGTTGCCCCTCGTACATGCCACGAACTGATGTCAGCGAGACAACAGGAAAGAAACTGAACATGCTCTGCCCGCGAACCACAATGGCTGTGACGACACTTATCGTGTCATTGGCGATGTTTCATTTTCAACCTGTGTCTGCCGAAGAAACAATTCCCGAGGGCGTCGTCTTTGAAAAGAACATCGAATACTCGAATCCCGATGACCAGCACCTGCAACTGAACATGGCAAGACCGACAGTGGGACAAGGTCCGTTTCCGGCTGTCGTCTGCATTCACGGTGGAGGGTTTCGAGCAGGAACACGAGAAGGCTTCAACCGACTGTGCCTGAACCTTGCAGCACATGGATATGTGGCCGTGACAGTTTCTTATCGTCTGGCCCCGAAGTATCAGTTCCCGGCCGCGGTGCATGACGTCAAAGCAGCCGTGCGCTGGGTGCGAGCCAACGCTGAAAGATACAATATCGATCCGAATCGGATCGGGACCACAGGCGGCTCAGCTGGCGGTCACCTGGCTCAGTTTCTGGGTGTCACCAGCGGTGTCAAACACTTTGAGGGCGATGGCGGGAACGCCAACTATTCCAGCAGTGTGGATTGCGTCGTCAATTTCTACGGGCCCAGCGACTTCACAAAGTCATACGATGCCAGTGTTGATGCCGCTGAGGTTTTGCCGCTATTCCTTGGAGGCAACCTGCAGCAACAGCGGCGACGGCACATCCAGGCCAGCCCGCTGTATTGGGTGACTCCCGATGCAGTTGCGACGCTGTGCATTCACGGTACGGAAGACAGCTACGTCGCCCATGAACAGGCGGTCTGGTTGATCGATCGTCTGAAGGCCTCGCATGTGGAAGCCACGTTAATGAGCATTGAAGGAGCGGACCACGGATTTCGTGGGGCGACGAAGGAAGTTAAAGCAGGGATTGAGACCGCACGCATCAAATTCTTCGACAAACATCTCAAGCCGTAGTACGATTTAGCTGGCCATGGAACGTACACAGGAAGTTTGGAAGGTATCCTTCAGGACAATGGTTGAGTCTGAACTTCGGCAGCAGACATACGCGACAACAGTGATTTTTCAGAGGACGCCTCTTGACGTGTAGCCGGATTCGTAAGAATTCGGAGCGTTTTGAGCATCCGTCCGAATTCTCACGACATCGGCTACGACTTTGGCCGCACGTGTCGCAGCAGTCTCTGAACAAAGACGCCTGAAACTGTGGCACAACCGAAACGGACTTTTCAGCGCTTTTATGTACGCACTCTGAGTATTTGCATGATGATTCGAAAAACAACTTTGGCACTGCCGTTGGTGATGTGTTTCACGCCATGCGCTTTTGCTCAGGACAGTGACGTCAATTTCAGTCGCGACATTCTGCCGTTGCTGTCCAACAGCTGCTTCACGTGTCACGGTCCTGATGAAGCCAATCGGCAATCCGACCTGCGGCTGGACAAGCACGAATCGGCACTGATGGAACTGGAGTCCGGACACGCGGCCATTGTGCCGGGCCACAGCGACCAAAGTGAACTGTTTCGCCGAATTGCGTCCAGCGATGCCGACATAAAAATGCCTCCACCGGATTCAGACAGAAAATTGACCGCTGCACAGATTGCTTTGATCAAAAAGTGGATCGACGGCGGAGCCGAATGGTCCGGTCACTGGGCGTTTCAACCGCCGCAGCAACCGGATATTCCTGCGGCCGTGGAAGGATGGCAGACGAATGGCACGATCGACAAATTCATCCACGCGAAACTGAAGACAGTGAATCTGAGGCCGGAAGATCACGCGGCGAAGGAAACGGTAATCCGCCGCGTGACTCTGGACCTGACGGGCCTGCCCGCAACCATTCAGGATGTCGATCAGTTCCTTGCTGACGAATCCGGCCAGGCGTACGAACGGGTTGTGGATCGCCTGCTGAGTTCTCAGAAGTATGGTGAGAACATGGCCAGAATCTGGCTGGACGCAGCTCGCTATGGAGACACACACGGTCTGCATCTGGACAACGAACGATCGATCTGGCCGTATCGCGACTGGGTGATCAAATCGTTCAACGGTAATCAACCATTTGATCAGTTTACGGTCGAACAGATTGCGGGAGACCTGCTGCCCGATCCCACTCTCAGCCAGCGCGTCGCCACGGGATTCAATCGCTGCAACGTGACTACCAGCGAAGGCGGCTCGATCGACGACGAGTATTACATGCGATACGCCGTCGATCGGGTGGAAACCACGTCCACCGTCTGGCTGGGCCTGACCGCGGGCTGTGCGGCCTGCCATGATCACAAGTTCGATCCGCTGACACAAAAGGAGTTCTACCAGCTGTTTTCGTACTACTTCAGCCTGACGGAACGGGCCATGGACGGCAATGCTCTGTTGCCACCGCCTGTCGTAAAGGTTCCATCGACCACTCAAGTGCAACAGAAGAGTCAATACACTCAGCAACTGACAGCGATCGATACGACAATCGCAAAGCTGCTGTCCGAATTCAAATACACCGATCCCAAACCGACGGAAGTCCTGGGCGAATTGAGCGAAGAACAGCTCGTCTGGATCGATGACGTAATCCCACCCGGCGCAAAGCCCGAAGGCAATAGCCCGTGGCAATTTGTGGAAGCACCTGATCACCCTGTACACAGCGGCAAAAAATCCACAGTCCGCACGGGCTCAGGAGACGCGATCACTCAGCATTTCTTTACAGGAGCCACCGACAAACTGAAGATCGGCGAAAACACGCGGCTGTTCGCTTACGCATACCTGGATCCAAAGAATCCGCCGCAGACGCTGCAGCTGCAGTTCAACGATGGCAAGTGGGATCATCGAGCAACCTGGGGAGCGGACAAGGCCTTTCTGGCCGGCCGCAACGACGCCTTAAACCGACAGATGGGAAAACTGCCGGAAACCGGCGCGTGGGTTCGATTGGAAGTCGACGCGAGTGCCGTCGGACTGCCGCCGGGATCCGAACTGAATGGTTGGGCATTTACGCAGGTCGGAGGCACGGTTCACTGGGACACAGCGGGGATCGTTTCTCAATCACTTTCAGAAGAACAAAAACGGTCGTTGTTTGCGTGGGAACAGTTTCGAACGAAGGTAAAACAACCCGCACTCCCGCCGGAAATTCAAAAACTGCTGGACGTTGAGAAATCCAAACGCACGCCCGAACAGACGGCTCAGCTGACTCGCTACTACAAGCAGCATGTGCATCCGGATTCGCGAACAAAGCTGGCCGAGCCCCTGGCCGAACAGACTGACCTGAAGAGGAAAATAGGCGACGTAAACAATGCCATTCCCTCAACGCTGGTAATGGAGGACCGCCCCGAACCGCGCCAGGCTCATGTTCTGGAACGCGGCCAGTACACGGAAAAACGCGAGGCAGTTTCGTCGGCCGTTCCCGAATGGCTTGCTCCGCCGGTGGAAAATGCGCCTGCCAACCGTCTGGGACTGGCCGAGTGGCTGGTGCAACGGAACCATCCGCTCACGTCACGAGTGACGGTCAATCGTTTCTGGCAGCAGTTCTTCGGCACCGGTCTGGTGAAGACATCAGAGGATTTTGGCGTACAGGGTGAACAGCCGTCGCATCCGGAACTGCTGGACTGGCTGGCCGTCGACTTTGTCGAATCCGACTGGGACGTCAAACGTTTCGTGAAACAGATTGTCATGTCGTCTACCTATCAGCAATCATCACGAGTGACACCTGAAAGGCTGGCGGCAGATTCGGAAAACCGACTGCTGGCACGTGGGCCCCGTTTTCGACTGGATGCCGAAGTCATTCGCGATCAGGCACTCGCACTGAGCGGCCTGCTGATTGATACAATCGGTGGCAAGAGCGTCAAACCGTACCAGCCGGCAGGTTTGTGGAAGCCGGTGGGATTCGGCGGCAGCAACACATCGGTATTCGTGCAGGACAAAGGCGACAAACTGTTTCGCCGCAGCATGTACACATTCTGGAAACGCACCGTACCGCCTCCGTCGATGGTGACATTTGATGCCCCCAACCGTGAGACGTGCCAGGTGCGTCGAGCTCGCACCAACACACCGCTGCAGGCGCTGGTGTTGATGAATGATGTGCAATACGTCGAAGCAGCCCGAAAGTTTGCCGAGCGTGTGATCACCGAGGGCGGAACAAGCGTCGACGATCGTGTTATCTTCGCATTCCGGTCGGTTCTGAATCGGCGACCAAATACCACAGAACTGCAGTCACTGACAAATCTGTATGAAGAATACCTGAGCTTGTTCAGGGGCGATCCTGAGTCGGCGGCGAAGTTTCTGTCCGCCGGCGAATCGCCCCTCAGCGATCTGCTTGATCCCAAAGAACTGGCCGCATGGTCAATGGTGACGCATCTGCTGCTGAACTTAAGCGAAACTGTAACCAGGGGATAGTTGAACTGTCGGCGAACTGACGCTCGTCGCACTTGCAACTTGAAAACAACCCGACTGAAGTACCCACGGGGAATCAACAATGAACCCACTCCGAGAATCACAACTGATCGAAACCCGCCGCCACTTTTTTGGCCGGATGTCGACCGGGATCGGCTCGGCCGCCCTGGCATCACTCGTCAACCCATCGTTGTTTGCGGACAGCCCCCCTGCTGCGACGAATTCCCCTGGTGGAATCCCTGGATTGCCTCACTTTGCCGCCAGGGCCAAACGAGTCATCTACCTGTTCATGTCGGGTGCTCCGTCGCAACTGGACATGTGGGATTACAAGCCGAAAATGAACGATTGGTTCGATAAGGACCTGCCGGATTCTGTTCGCAACGGCCAGCGCATTACAACGATGACATCGGGACAGAAGCGTTTCCCGATTGCTCCTTCCATCTTTAAGTTCGGACAACACGGCTCCAACGGGACCCGAGTCAGCGAATTGCTGCCGTACACTGCAAAGATGGTCGACGACCTGGCAGTCATCAAGACGGTTCATACCGAAGCCATCAACCACGACCCGGCAATAACATACATTCAGACCGGCAGCCAGCTGCCAGGCCGCCCAAGCACCGGCGCGTGGTTTTCGTATGGTCTGGGCAGCATGAACGAAAACCTGCCTTCGTTCATCGTGCTGCATTCGACAGTCAACGGTGGCTTTGGTGGGCAGGCTTTGTATTCGCGGCTGTGGGGATCCGGTTTCCTGTCGACTCGACACCAGGGAGTCAGCCTGCGTGCAACGGGCGATCCGGTGCTGTATCTGTCCAACCCCGATGGCATGTCAGTTGCCATGCGTCGACGCATGCTGGATGAATTGAGTCGACTAAATGAGGAGCGTTTCAATGCAGTCGGCGACCCGGAAATCCAGTCTCGGATTGCTCAGTATGAAATGGCGTATCGCATGCAGACGTCGGTCCCCGAATTGACGGACGTTTCCGATGAGTCAAAAGAAACTCTGGAAATGTATGGTCCCGACGTTTCCAAGCCTGGGACCTTCGCGGCAAATTGCCTGCTGGCCCGCCGCATGGCCGAACGCGGCGTGCGATTCACTCAGGTGTTTATCCGCCAGTGGGATCAGCACGGCAACCTTCCCAACGACATTCGTCGCCAGTGCGGCATCATCGACCAACCGTGTTACGCACTGGTGCAGGATCTGAAACAGCGCGGCATGCTGGACGACACGCTGGTGATCTGGGGCGGAGAATTTGGACGGACCATTTACTGTCAGGGCGGTTTGACCAAAACAAATTACGGTCGCGACCACCATCCAAGATGTTACACCAAATGGATGGCCGGTGCCGGAATCAAAGGCGGCACTGATTACGGAAAAACCGACGACTTCAGCTACAACATCACCGAAAACCCGGTGCACATCCATGACCTGAACGCAACGATTCTGCAGCAACTGGGAGTCGATCACGAGCGTCTGACCTACCGACATCAGGGACGTGATTTCCGTCTGACCGACGTGCATGGAAAAGTTGTGACGGATATCCTTTCATGAACCGCATCGTTCTGGAAGTGTACTCCGACTACATCTGACCATGGTGCTATCTCAGTACCGTGCGTATTGAAAAACTGCGAACGGCGTGGGACATCGACGTGCGCTTTGTCCATTTCCCCCTGCACCCGGAAACGCCTCCCGAAGGCCTGACTCTGGAACAACTGTTTACCGGTCGAGGCATCGACATTACGGCGTCACAGGCCCGCATGAAACAGCTGATGGATAACGAAGGGCTGCCGTACGGCGAACGGACGATCACGTATAACAGCCGCCTGGCTCAGGAACTTGCCAGCTATGCGGTCACGCAACCTGGCGGAGAGAAAATCCACGACCAGCTGTTTCAAGCCTATTTTGTTGACGGAACGAACATCGCGTCCGTCGACAATCTCATCGATATTGCAATCAGCATTGGCCTGTCCGAAGAAGAATCCCGGGATATCCTGCTGTCCCGCCGGCATCAAGCAACCGTGGACACCGACTGGAATCGCACGCGAGACCTTGGACTGACAGGCGTGCCAGCGTTCGTGGTCGGCCAGCACGGCGTCACGGGAGCTCAACCGTACGAGGTACTGGAACGACTGCTCGAACAGTCCGGTGCGAAACGCGGGTGATCACCGAAGGCATCTGAGGATTTGAACGTTTGAGAAAGCGCTGTCGGTCACCGCGTGAAAACCGTGCCAACGGCGTTACCGCAAGACCGAACAGTTCGGGGCATCGTCGCATGACTACTATTCTGTTGAGGGTCAAAGGAGAAAACGGCTGCTCTTGTATCGGGAGTTTCGCTGAAAATACAAACTGCTCATTCGACGGCTGGCTCTTCCTTAGACGTGTGGTCGTGAACAATCAGCCAGTGGCCGTCGATGAGGCGAAAGGTCAGTGAAAAATTGCCGCCGATCGGCTCAGAGTCACGTTTCAGATGCCAGCGCCCCAGAACCAGCGCAGCGGTGTCACCGAGCGGTGTGACTTCGAGTTCCGAAAACGTCAGTAAGCCCATCAGGTCCCGAGTCGGGTAACGCTGGTGATAGCCGTCTTTGGTCGCCTGCCAGCCGCGCGTTGTCTTGCCTCCGGAACTGAACGTCAGTTCCTCCGACTTCCAGTAGTGCTGCATAAACCCGTCGATGTCACCTCGGTTCCATGCATCGGCCTGCACTGCGATGATCGACTTGATCTGTGTCCTCATGTCCGTCATCCAGATCTTCGAATCCTGCCGTACGTGAAGTTGCCGGGGTTGGTCTCCCTGTCGCACTTCGATTTTGGCTTTAAATCCTGCGGCAGTCATTTCCATCGCCACACGATTTGAGACGTTTTTCAGTCCCAGCTCGTCCAGACTGACCGCCCAGCGGTTGTGTTTCTGATGAAACGCCATCTGGTGATGATACACGGTCATCAGTGTCTCCCGGGCGTTCCATGTGATGACCGGTTTGAAATGAACCGTTCCCGCGGCGGCTTCGGAAAACTGAACGAAGCCCCAGCGTTCCGGACGATGCATGTCGATGATGCCCTGCGGCGACCAGACCCAATTATTCTCCGACGTCTTCGGAATCCTGCGATACTTACCGGCTTCAAGTTCGTGTTGCCACTCAACTCGCGAGAAATTGACCCGCCAGTAATCTCCATCGCGGGGCGGTGTGGCCTGATGAGAAAACTCGCGGAACGAATTCCAGGGGATCGCAATTTCAACGGACCAGTGCCGGTCCCGGTCGGCAGGATCATTCAGAGTACCGTCAACGTGTACTGCCGTTTTCACACCGGGAATCTCCCAGCCGTTGTCAGCCTTGCCGCCATTCTTGTAGGGACGTGGCAGGAACAGATCCCATCCCGTGTTAAGGGCGTTCATCTCAAACTCATAGTATTCGTGATTGTCGCCGTTGGGGTCGATAAACACTTCAAAGTCGTTGTCGTGAAAAATGACGGAATCATGCTTTGTCAACGTACCCCACACATGCGGCTCTTCCAGCAACGCCGCGATGTAGAAGTACTGATCGTCCCACAGCATTTTCGCCCGCGTACAAAACCGAGGCCGCGGCTTCGCATCGCCTTCGATATCGACAAAGTCATCCGTCCACGGTGCCGACTGCCAGACGTCGTCGTCCAGCCTGCCATCGACATTGACCGACTGTCGCGCGCGGTAGCAGACATATCCCTTCGGCTGGATCGTCCGCATTCGCGCCCAATCCTCTGCTGAATCCGCGTACGCCTCACTGTCCATCAGCGGCCACAGAAGGAAACCGAGGGCAACAACAGACATGGTGCTGCGCAGCACCATCAGAACCAACATCCTTCGATAAAGGGAACCCTCCGCATCACGCTCATGCCGCGGAGCAGGGGACATTCGACCTTCGCTCCGCGGGGCTCCCCAATTAACAGCTGACTGAAACAGTGTTTGATACCTGGACCAGATCTCCTGGTGATGATTGTTCAACGTCATTGGTGCCTGTCGGAAACAAAACGAAAACACGACCTCGTCATGAGACTGGTCAACAGCCTGATCGGGCCGTCGGACACCGATTCTAAGAATTGGCCGTATTGTCAACCAACCTTAACGCGATCGCTGATTGGTGGTCCCGGCCAATTGGCGACCGAAGTCAGGGCCATCGCCAAACTATGGACATTCTAGTCAAAAGCGATTGTTTTTGTGAGTGATATCGCAGGCCTTCATGGTCTGGTCGCCTGTCCACGACGTCCCCAGACGCCAGGCCCGTCATCGACAGAGTCGTTTCCCGGGATATCGAAACGTTTCGCCGACTGACACGTGTAAACCATACCTGTTCAGATGCCCCTCGTTCTGTCGCCCCAAACGGCAACATATGCATTCACTGAAACGACAACTGAGTCCCATGCTCCTCAGCCGACCGATACACGGCACGAACGTCGTGCCAGGGGTAAGCGTACACGAGTGCCAGTCTTGACGGGGTGTGTATTTTTCTGGTTTTCCGCGTTACCTATCGGGAGACCAAAGCATGGGGCGTTCGGTTGATTCGACTCTTTGGGACCGTTGGCGTGATCGCCTCGGTCGTTTTGAAAGTTCTGACCTGACGGT
>JAPYTO010000048.1 GCA_029941865.1 Fuerstiella sp.
TGGAGTTCCGACCCACGCCGCGACGCAATATGGATCGCGAGATACCGCACTGGCGATACATCGAATTGTGCCGTGTTGAACTCAGGTCCGGTCACGTGGGCACTGGCGAAACGATGCTGTACTACACATGGGGCGTGCCGTCCGATCAGGACTGCAAACGCGTCATCGGCAAAAGCGCCATCGAATTGATGTGGGACGACACGCTGGGTGCCGGTTTGCAGATGGCGTTGTTTGACGCTGTCGGCCGCACGGCACAGGTTCCCGTCCATGCGCTGCTGGGCCGTCGGATCCATAGTACGACTCCGCTGAGTTGGTGGAATATTGATACTTCCGCAGCGGATATGGCGTCCGAGTGTCAGGAAGCGATGCGGCTGGGATACATGTCTTACAAGACCAAAGGCCGGCCCTGGTTCGACGTCTTTCAACAGCTTGAGACCGCGACGATCGACCTGCCGGCCGATTTTAAGATCGACATGGATTTCAATGACACGTTGCTGACGGCCGAACAGGGGTTGCCGATCCTCAGGAGACTCAGCCGCTACCCTCAGGTCGATATCTATGAAACGCCGATTCCTCAGAGCGACGTGGCGGGAAACCGTCGCATTTGCGACGCCACGCGGGTTCAAATTGCGATGCACTACGGCAAACCGTCGCCTCGAACAGTCGTTGAGTCGGGATGTTGCGACGGGTTTGTGGCGGGCCACGGTGCTTCGGAGCTGACAGCGGCCGGGAATTTCTGCGAAGAAGTGGAGATGCCGTTCTGGCTGCAACTTGTGGGGGCGGGCATGACGGCTGCATTTTCACTGCACTTCGGCGGAACGCTGAGACAGGCCAAATGGCCGGCCGTGAATTGCCACCAGCTGTTTGAAAATGATTTGCTGACGACTGCAATCACCCTTTCCAATGGGCATGCACAGGTGCCGGACCGGCCCGGCATCGGTTACGAAGTCGACTGGGGTGCCGTGGAAAAACTGAAGGTTGCCAGGCCGCAGTCACGTCCTGAGCCTCAGCGACTGATCGAAACGACGTGGACCAGCGGTCGTCGTATGTACACGGCCAACAACGGTAAAGTGAATTTCATGCTGACTGCGGCCAATCAGGGACGCTATCCGTACTACGAAGCAGGAGCCGATACTCGGCTGCTGCCCAACGATGGTTCCGATCACTGGCAGCAGTTGTACCAACGTGCCCGCAAGGAAGGACCGATAGAAGCGTAACGCAGGTTCCGGTTGCGACAGCGACAGTCGTCAGGATTCTTTGATCGGACAGTCTTGAATGACCATTGTGCCATTTCGCTGCGGCTCTCCGCACAAAACCAACTCATGAACACGACCACATTGAAGATCGCGGTTGCGGCGATGGCCTGGCTCGCCGTTGCCGTCCACGTCCGTGCCGACAAGGAATCGCTGAGTGATATTCAGGTCACGAAGTATGCTCCGAGCATCGCTTCGTTCCCCGGATGCACCCACATCGCGTTCAACGGCAAGACCGAAATTGTCACCACAGGTGATCGGCTGTTTTATCGAACAGATTCCGAGTCACCTTTCCATGAGTCGCCGATCAAAGGTTTGGCAGACGCACATTCGGTAGTCTTCAACCCGAGCGACCAACTTTTCTATGCGACGGACACAGGAAACCATCGGCTGATCACCTTTCGTGACCCGGCGAACCGCGATTTGCGAATCAGTGCAACTTCATTGGCGGGTGTTAAGCTCAATCGTCCACACGACATCGTTCTGGATCCATCCACGCATTGGCTGTACTCGCTCAACCCGGATAGTAGTCAGGTGTTTCGGTTCAAGGCGGCGGGCGAGCAAGCAGATTTACTGGATCTATCCCAACACCTGGGCTATTCACGCGCGCTCACGATTGCGCGCGGCAGGCTGTACGTTATTGGGTCGAGTGTTGGTTCCGTGGTCGAAGTTGTCGATTTCGACGAACAACAGTACAGAATCCACAACAGTTTCGGAAAGAAGAAAAACGCTGTGGCTGGCAGTTGGCAGTCCACCGGCCTGGTGTTAAACGACGTGGACTTCTTCCGGGGACAGTGGTACGCCACATGTTATTTCTGTCCGACCTACGCGGGAGGCCATGATTGCGACGTGAACAAGTTTATTCGTTTTAGAACGTGGCAGGATTTGAAGCTGGGAAGCTGGGAAGATCTTTCCCGGTTACTTCCTGGCAAGGTTGTTCCGTACTATCTGACGCCGCGTCAGGATGCACTGTACATTGCAGTTTTCAACCACGAATCTCCAGGCATTTCTGACTACGTGTACCAGTTGACAATCGTCGATTAGGAGGCTGTCCCGATACGTGCAACAGTGAGCCGCAAGGCGCTAGCCGCGGGTGAAAACGCTGCCGACAAGCGGCGGCTAGCGGCGTGCCGCTCACAAAAATGGAGGTATTCGGACAGCCTGCTAGACCGCGTATTTCCTGATGACGTCTTCATTCACTTCGATCCCCAGTCCCGCGGTCGTAGGGACGGTGATCTGCCCATCGATAACGCGGAATGGTTCCTTGACGATTTCGGTGCGCCACGGATTCTCAGACAGGTCGAGTTCCAGCAACGGCGTGTCGGTGGGCAATCCCCAGTGCGGATCATGCAGTAGAGAAAGTAATTGGACCGACGCGGCGATGGAGATTGCTCCTCCCCAACAGTGCGGAATGCAGCGAATACCCGACAGAGCTGCCATCTCACTGATGAACAGAGCTTCGCCGATCCCACCGCATAAGGCGGCATCGGGCTGAATGATGTCCACCGCCCGGTCGTCGATCAGATCTTTGGCAGCGATGCGAGAATCGACGGCTTCCCCCCCCGCCAATGGAAGCGGCAATTTTTTACGCAACTCGGCATAGCCGGCATAGCGGGGAGACTGCGGCAGCGGTTCCTCGAAGAAGTCAAAGTTCAGTTCATCCAGAACCCGCCCCATCTGCACAGCAGATCGCAGCGTATATGCCGCGTTGCCGTCGACCATAAGACGGACATCCGGACCGACGGCTTCCCGCACGGCGCTCGCAACCTTTGCTTCACGAGCGACACTGTAGCGTCCAAGACGCATCTTCAGCGCTCTGAATCCTTCCTGGACGCGCGCGGCGGCCTGCCGCGGATACAACTCTTCGGGCGTTTCACCTTCAACATAGTTCATCGTCGATCCATACACCGGAACACGATCTCGCACTCGACCGCCAAACAGATCCGCGACGGGCAGTCCGAGTGCCTTGCCACGCAAATCGTTCAACGCCATGTCAACCGCACCCACTGCCAGTCCGTTACCGAAGTTTGCTCCCCACAGGTTTCGCCACAGGCGGCGATAGTGCAGCGGATTCTGTCCGATCAGCTTTGGCGTGAGGTCATCGTCGATTGTGCCGCGGGCTCCGCTGACCGGGGCCGTCTCTCCCCATCCGACGATTCCGGCGTCGGTTTCAATCTTGACCATCAGAGCGCTTCGTGTCTGGCTGAGCGGTACAGACACGGAAACACCAAAGGGACGCTTCAGCTTGTGCAGCAACTTGAAGGTTGTCACTGCCGTGATTTTGAGCTTTCTGACATCCGCATCAGTTCCGTCGTCCGCATAACTCATTAAGGGAAAGGTGGACATGGCGGCACCTCCAGCCATACAAATTCCGGCCGCTTGTAGAAGATCACGTCGACTACCTGACTGAAACATGGAATACTCCCTGGTTTTGTGATTGTCGACCAGCTTTGGAACGGCCGTAGAGACAGCCGATTCGCGGAGGATGTCGAAGATCGACAGGCAGAGGTGGCTTAGGCTTCACCGTCGCCCGACCGCAACAGGCAATCGTGCAGGACTTGACCGTCTGAGACCGGCATGGGTCTGGCCAGACGATCGTGGATGGTGGTGTCCGGAGGAATGCCCAGTGACTGCCACATCGTGGCCAGCACGTCCGCCGGACTGACCGGTGAAGACAGGACTTCGGCCCCCTTCGAATCACTGGCCCCTATTACCGTGCCGCCGCGAATCCCTCCGCCCGCCAGCACCGTCGAATAGACATTCGGCCAGTGATCACGTCCGGCTTTGTTGTTGATCTGTGGAGTGCGACCGAATTCCCCGGCATTGACGACCATCGTTGTGTCCAGCAGGCCACGATCTTTGAGGTCTGCCACCAGAGTTGCAAAGCCACGATCGATTTCCGGCACGATCTGTTTGTACCGACCTTCCAGCCCACCGTGAGTATCCCACTTCTGATTGAATTCGTTGAACGAGACAAACTGAACTCCGGCTTCCACCAGTCGACGAGCCAGCAGTAGTGACTGGCCCACTCGATTACGCCCGTAACGATCACGAAGGGCATCAGGCTCTGCAGACAGGTCCAACGCTTTCCGAATTGTGCCGCTGGTGACGAGGTCAAAGGCAGCCTGCTGTAGATGATCGTGCCGCTGGCTGAGTTCCTGTTCGAAATACGCCGCTGCCGAATCCAGTTGCCGAGCAAGGTCGATGCGTGTGCTCATGCGATTGCCGTTCACTCCATCCGGCATCGACAACGACAGGGGACGATAGTCCTTCTTCGACGGATCACCTTCGATCAGAAAAGGGTCGCGAACGCTGCCCAGGAATCCGGCAAACTGACCAGGCATGCGATTGGACGGTCCGGGAATGCTGAGCCAGTTCGGCAACGAAACGCTTCGCGGCACACGGTCTGTGGAGCTGAGCGGTTGCAGTTGATTAAGGATGCCGCCTGGCCCGGGAAAGTCGTCTCCGTGCGCTTCGCGATCCCGGTCCTGCTGCTTCGACGATCCCGTCAGCGTGATGTACGTGCCGGCAATGTGATTTGTGAATTTGTGAGTCATGGATCGAATGACGCACAGCTCGTTTGCCACACCGGCGGTCGCAGACATCAGTTCGCCGAATTCCATGCCCGGCACGGTCGTGGAAATCTGTCGAAAAGATCCTCGTATTTCCGAAACGGCCTGTGGCTTCGGATCCCACAAATCAATCTGGCTCAGGCCTCCCTGCAGCATCATAAAAATGCAGCTGCCACGTTGTTTCGATTTCCGGACGCTATCTGCCAGCGACGTCGCCGTGCCCAGTATGCTGACCGCGCCGATTCGCAGGACCTCGCGGCGTCGCAGGGCTTCAGGATTCGACTGTGGATGCGATGGCATAGTCTCAGTCTGTGTGCATTGTGTGGTAGGGCTGGCGGAGACGTGTCAGGTCTGACGAACATCGTAACACACGCTGGCGGTCGGCGTGAACCATTCTGTGGCCATCGGCACGCTGTTTGTCCCTAAAGGATCACGCCTCTATGAATTATTCGGCGCCAAGAATGTCGAAACCTTCTGCCGTCAGAAGTGCGGTGACCGGTGTTCCTCGTCCTGCCTGAAAACACTCGTGGTTTTTTTCGGCCACAACAGATGCCGCTTCAATCACCTGGACAATCTCTCGCTGACTGGCGGCCGTTGGATAGGTATCTTCCAGATCGTCCATCGACTCACCGAATATCCGCCGCCGGATGATCGCCAACAGACCGGCGGCGATGGAGGCTTTGCCGTAGCCAAAGATTTCCAGGTTGCCACCGTGATGCCTGATGCGTCCTCCAAACGACGGGTTGCGCGTTCGTGACCCGTCACCAATAATGGCCTCCCGATAGCCGCGTTCCTGTTGATCCACCATGCCGCGACCGTAGATGCCGTACAGTTCAATCTCCTGATTCACGGCCCCTTCGAATTCTTCCGGATTTATCCAGTTGTTGTTGTAGTCGCCACGCATGCCGTTGTCGTACGTCACGGCCACGTCCATGCTGTCCCACGTGTTGATGGGACCCTGTCGCTTAAAGGCAGCCGCATCCACGCCGCGACGACGGGCGATTTCCTGATGGTGTTCATCCCAGTGCAGCAGCAGATTCTTCTGGCCGGTGGCAAATACAGAGACCGGCTTGACCTGCATGTAGTGATGCACCACGTCCAGCCAGTGGCAGCCAACATAGGCAAACGGATTGCTTTCTTCCGCCCATGCAAAAATTTCGGTGCTGACTTCCAGCGGTTCCTCCAGCACGGCTCGGATGCGATTGATGGGGCCGTATTCTTTCGGCGCCTTCAGCATCATTTCCCGGACGAATGGATCGTATCGTTTGTGCATATCCACAGAGACGATGCGCTCCAGTTGTCTGGCTTTCTGAATGATCCGGTCCGCGTCCCGAGTGGTCAGACACAGCGGCTTTTCGGTCACCACGTCGACGCCAGCGTCCAGTGCGTCCAGGATCGGCTGAGCGTGTACGTTGTCGGGCGTCGCCACAAACAGGACGTCCGGCTTGTGACGCTGCAGAATGTCCAGCCAGACCGCATCGCCATAACAGGCTTCGATCGGCCGGTCTGGAAACTCCTGTGCAAACCAGTCGACAATGCGACCAGCAGTGCCGCTCTTCTGGCTGCGAGTCCCGACCGCACACACATCAATTTCGACGCCAGCCACCGCCGGGGCCAGATGGCTCATGCCAATGCTTGTGAGGGCTCCCGCGATGCCTCCCCGCATGAAGTCTTTGAAGCTTTGGCCGATAATCTCGTCGAAGAACATTCCGCCGCCGATGATGGCGACTTTCAGTGGACGTTGGGATGTTGTCATGAATCTGAAGAGCTCTGAGGAAGGAACAGCAGTTGAAGGGGGGCATAGCGACGTGACGGCCCGAAAGCGTACACGAACTCGGGGATTCGAACCACCATCGCGACCTGCTGCGCTCCGCGGCTGAATAGTCGTCCACGAAACAGAACACCAGCCAGAGGCGCACTGCCTGCGTTTATCACGTCTTCCCACGCAAGGAAGGTCAGGAGAAATTCAGCGCAGGTACGTGCCGCTTATCCACCGCGTCGCGGACATCCGGCGACGATGTTCTGTGTGCAACGACACCGACAGTTCAAGGCTGGTCCTTCGCCCACGCTACGAAAGCGTGGGCAGGTCGTGCAATCGTTGCTGTTCTGGTCCTGAGAGTTCGGCGACGATCAGCTACTCAGTGGCCGGCCTGCCGAGCCGTCGAATTGCCGATGACAGTCGGTGCAGCGTTGAAGGCTCATTCTGAGTTTTGTTCTTTGTCGCCCACGAAAATGCGGGGGCATCCCAGATCGCGTCGGCTTCCGACGAATCATCCGAATCTTCCACCGTTCGCCGATTAGAGCGTCGCGCACCTTTAGGAACGAACAGGTTTTTCTTCTGCGTCTGCCGTGGCGGTTTGCTATCCGCGACGAACTTGTGTTGAGTTGCAGTCCCGGTCGCATGTATTTTTCCACATTGCTTGCAAGGGACGCCACTGAGTGATGGTTCTCTTGATGATTCAGCCGCCGGTTGAACGTCCGCAAGTTCAAAGCGATACACATGTTCAAACGCCACGGTCTTCACCATGTCGCGTTCTGCGGGATCCGTGTAGTCGACCAATGGAACGAGCTCTGATGTTACGGGGCGTTTGGCCGTTCGCACTGCTTCGACGGGATCCTGATCCCTCAACTCATCGCCAGACGCGGACGATGTTCGCACGCTGTTTTTCTGTACGTCAACTGATGAAGCAACACGTGCTTCCGTCAGCCATGTGATGTCTTCCCTGACAAGAAACGGACAGTCGTCGAACAATCCGTAAGACGCGCCCAACGCTTTCGCCTGGCTTGCGAGATCCGTCGCCCGCTGCAGCTCGCCAGCGGCGATGGCCGCACGTGCCTGCACCACAAGCCGCACGGCCTGTTGGTGCTTCGTTTCGGTTCTTGGCGAACCACTGGGTTTAGACGTGGTCGCCAAAGTCGCTGCCGCCGCAGGAACGGTTGCCGTTCCGTCACGCTGATTGGTCCTCGCACGTACATACTCCTGATGCATGTTCTGTGCAGCCGCCGAAGACGCAAGGCTTCTGGCCTGCATCGCTCGTGAGCATGCAATCGCCGTCTCACCGGCCTCCATGGCTTCCTGAGCTTCCTGCAGCAGCCGTCGAGCTTTGTACGCGAGCAGCAAACTTGACTGATCGTCGAGGCGGCCGGACGTCTCGTCGGTCTTCGTCTGCGGCGGAATCTCAGGATTCTTCGAGAGTCGCTCGCTGGTGGGCTGTTCCCGAACGGAAGCTCTGGGCAGATGCACACCACCTGTCATTTCCGGGCTGACCGGTACGGGCCCAGGAGCCGAACATTGCGGCGAGACTTTCGTTGGGGCAGTCACGGCTTTTTTTATGATGACTTCAACAATAGGAGCTGCCGACCGCCGGATGGGCGTTGGCAACTCATCGGTTCCTTTGATTAACTCATCTTCAGCTACTGAAAATGGCACAGCAGGGACTGATGTGGGCGGAATATTGAAGCGTGCCAGCGGTGCAACGGTCTGCGTCGTCGGCGTTTGCTCGGGACGTGTCGTCAGTGAAGCCGCTGCGGGTGATGGTGTCGCCAGTGGTCTGCCTGCAGGTACGTCGACACTAACAGCCCTGGGGGCTTCAGAAGTCGGAACATCAGGAACCGATGCCGAGGGGCCAGTCGCCACTCGTGTCACGGGCGTTTGAATAACCGCAGCCTGTTGGGTTTCTTTCAGACGTACTCGTTCAAGCTGAGACTCCAACTGTCGCTGTACGGAGCGGATTTCCGCATACGCGAGTTCAGCCCGCCGTCCCTCATTTGAGATTTCATTGACGGTCCTTTGCGTTTCGGTCTGAAACCGTTCAAATGATTTGGCAATGTCCTGCAGATTCTGATTCAGTTGAGCCAGTTGCTGCATTTGAGCGCTATTGTCGGCAGGTTGCACATTCGGTCGCTCGGCGCGTGCCGCTCTTCGCTTCTTTGCAACAGCTTCAGCGACCTCCATCTGCTGCCTGGCAAGATCCCTCGATTCCAGAAGTTTTTCGAACCGTGCGGTCATGGTGGCCATTTGATCCGCCATGATCCCACCGTCGACGTTGACCGTGACGGGATGAACGGTAATCGGAGCGTAGACAGACCCTGGTGGACCTGCCTCACCTGAAAGGCGAGAATATGGGTCATCAAATGCCGTGGCTCCGCATGAATACTGGCGACGATTCTGCGCTGCGAATTCAGAGTCTGTCAGTGCATCCGGAGCGTCTGACGTGGACTTTGCAGCGGTTAATGCCAATGTTCCCCGGCCGTCTGTAGAAGCTCTGTGTAGACCAGGGGCATGACGCACGACCGTCGTCTGAGCACGAGATGCCGGCAGTCTGTTCGGAATCGGAGCAAGAGCGGGCGACTGTGCAACTGGCCTGGCGCTACCACTTACCTGATTCCTGTTCTGCCTTCCCGTCAGCCGCCCAGGCTGTGGGCCCGGAGCAACTGTTCCTTGTCCGGCAAACAACTCCTTCCCCGAGGGTTGTGCCACGTTGGTTTGAGGCGCAGAAGTCAAGGTTTGGCCAGCAGGATAGAACTCGGAGTAAGCCCGGTTGGGTTGCAGCGGGGCTGCGGTGCTGGTGGTTGGTTGAGACGTGGGCTTGCCGGACGGCAATTCGGTCTGACCGGAGAAAGGCACCAAAATGGCAACTGCGAGCCCTCCACACATCACTGTAGAAGCGAGCAGCACCAATCGACCGGTTTGGAAATCTGAGGATCTGTTCATAGGACCAACCAACTGGACGAACGAGACAACCGGAAAACTGCATACTCAGTACGCAATTCGGGCTTATCGTGTTCATCGGTCAGTCGCAGACTTCCCCTACACTGAATATCCGGAAGAATCCAAAATCTCACCCCAGTCTACGCATTTTCTGATGTCTGCCAGACACTACGAGTGCGGAAGGGGGCGCCCATGTTGGTCGGGCGCATGAAAAAAGCAGCGCGATAAGGTCCCCTCAAAGCTCCCAGCTTTCCTTAACGCGCTGCTAGTTCGGTTGTATTCTTCGGGCTGGTCAACGTTAAAAGCGTGTCCAGCACTGTCAGGTTGAACTCTCGTTCTGCTGACACCGGAAACATAGGTTGGGAATCGTAGCCGTCAAATCTGCCCTTTGGATAATGTAGCGACTGACGAAAGTTTAGGTATTGTATGAGATTTGCGTAATATTCGGGGACTCTCCGGATCTGCATATAAGCTGGCCAAAGGTTTGTCGCCGGCGAATGGGGTGTTATTCCGGGTGGCCAGCACTGATTCGCAGTTCGTGGCTTGCGGAAAGACTGGCACCCGCCTAAGAATCCGCTAGTGAGTGTCGCACGGACGTGTAGCGGGTCCGGCGAGCGATTTCGCAGCTGAACGGTGGCTGAAGTCGCTACACTTCGGCGAAGTGTGCTCTCGTCTTTTCCCATCCTGCGGCTCTTTCGTCTGGTCTGTTGCACTGAGACGCGAGCCGATCGGTTTCATTTTTCGTTTATGACTACAACACTCATTTCTCATGCTGAAGACTTCGTCGAACTCTGCGAACATATTCGAGAGTCAGGACTTGTCGCCTTCGACACGGAATTCGCGTCGGAAAGTACTTACCGACCAGAGCTTGGTCTGCTGCAGTTTGCGACTGAGGATCGCAGCGTTGCCGTGGATCCGCTTACCGTTGGTGATATGTCGGCGTGGTGGGAAATCATGGCGGATGATGAGACCACCGTCGTCGTCCATGGCGGGCAGGCCGAAATTCGGTTTTGCCTTTATCAGATTGGTCAGGTCCCGCGCAGGCTTTACGATATTCAGATCGCAGAAGGCTTTCGCGGTCGCAGCTACCCTCTGTCTTACTCGGCAATCGTCCAGCGAGTGATCGGTGAGCAGGTCGACGGTAGTCAGACGCGTACGGACTGGTTACGGCGTCCATTGTCTGCTGAGCAGTTGAAGTACGCTTTGGAAGACGTTGACCATGTGTTGGAAATCTGGCGACGCCAGCGTGCCTGGCTGAAAAAACACAACCGGCTGGACTGGGCTGAAGCCGAGATGCAGCGTCTGATTGACGACATTGTGACAGATGACGCAATGGCTCCGTGGCGACGAATTTCGGGGACGCACAAATTGTCTCGACGAGATCTGGCGGTCGTCCAGAAGCTGGCAGACTGGCGAGAAGAGGAGGCGGCGGTTCGCAACCGACCTGTTCGCAGGATTCTACGCGACGATCTTCTGATTGATCTGGCTCGCAGAAAGCCGACCACTCGACAAAAGGCGCTGGCAACGCGAGATATGAATCGGCCTGAGTACAAGCGGCGTCTGGACGACATCGTGCAGGTGATTGAGAGTGCGTTGCAGATCTCAGATGCAGATCTGCCTGAAAAGCCCCGCAATCGGCGTCAGGAAGCATCGTCGGACGAGCAGGTGATCTCCAAACTGTTGGCGCTGGCGCTATCGAACCGCTGCGCAGAACTGGACGTCTCACAGACGCTGGTGGCGAACAACAAGGATCTGACCGAACTGGTCCGGCACCATCGCCTGGATCCGGAGAAAAAGGGTCAGGCCAGAATTCTGGAAGGCTGGCGTGCGGAAGTCTGCGGTCAATTGTTGTTGGATGTGATGGACGGCAAAGTTGGTTTCCGAGTCGCCCCGGTGGGTTCGGCCACACCTTTGACATTCGAAACTCGCGTGCCTGACGGCGTCGGCGGGTAGCACCGTGCCGCCCACACGACGGCGGCCATCCAGACCGGGAGACCTCCGGTCAACACGTGTGCGGGGTCGGGAGACCAGTGCATAGCGCGCTTGCCGTTCGTTTAACCACGTGGGCAACGCCCGCGCGGTTAAGTTAATAAACGAGTGAATACATCATGGGACCATGTTTCCCATGGCTTCGTAGTGTGGCTTGTCTGCCTGCACACACAAGAGCAGCGGCAGGCAAAAACGTTGATCCCGGATTATGCACGTTTTGAGCGAATTGTTGCTCTTCTCAGACGAGTGTGGGGAATATACTGTTCCGTCCCGTACGGACTGGTCTGCACACGTCATTTTCCGGTCGTTGTCTCAGTGCCTGCTTCGGAGAGAATCGAGCATGACTTCGCCGTCAATTCGGATACCCGAAACCACTCGCCGACGGCTCGACGAGTTCCGCAGTCAGGTTCGCAAAGTCAAAATTTCAGAAGGTGTTCTGGCTGGCGTCTTCGGTCTGACCCTGTCCTACGTGGCGGTGTTTTTGCTGGACCGTTTCGTTGATACGCCAGGACTGGTACGGATCGCGATTCTTGTTGTCGGGTGTCTGGGATTTGCTGTGTTCTTTCCGTTGAAGTGTCACCGCTGGGTGTGGGCAACGCCCCGAACGTTTTGGCTGGCGGACGCGCGGCCCGATAGGCAACGCCGTTAAACGGCTGCGGGTAGTCCAGGTTGCTCGCAACCTTTGGGTGCCGCAGGCACAAGAGGCTGTAATGGAACGATCTTCCTGCAATTGATGGTGCAGAGGTTTGTTGTTTTTCGATTGGTCCGCACAGCGGACCCTACATGCCTGACAAATCTCAAGGTTGCGGAAAATAGGTTTAACCACGTGCGCAACGCCCCGAGCGTTTTGGCTGAGGGACGCGTGGCCCGATAGGCACGCGGTTAAACGCAGCTCTGTGCGTTTTGCCACCGCCGCCTGTGCTGTGACGCCCCAAGACGCTTCAGAACGCCGTGCATGCCAGCTGATAGCGTTGTGGACGGCTGTCAGATGCTTTCCAGGGACAGCGGCACGAATACGGGTGGCCGAGGTGGTGGGTCACCGGAATCGGGGTCCAGGTGTTCCGCCGCCGTCGGAGGTGTTTCGCGAACGAGGACGGTTTCCACGAAGAACCGCAGCAGTGCCTGAATTCTTTCGTCTTCAATATTGGCCACGATGGCCTCTGCTCGTTCCTGCGATCGTTCGACAAGCGTCTCGGCTTTTTCGAAGACGTCGCAACTGTCGAAGATCACCCGCAGTCGGTCCACGCGGACTTCTTCCGGCAGATCGTCAAATTTTCCGGAAAGCACGTCCTGAAGAACCTGACGCTGTTCGCGATCGGCGTCTTTTAATGCCAGTGCCAGCAACACGGTTGGCCGCAGAGCAAGGGCGTCCTGACCACTTTTCAGTTTGTTGTCGCGGTCTCCCTGCCAGTCCTTCAGGTCGTTCAGAATCTGGAAGGCGACTCCGACGTGACGACAGAATGACGCCACCTCGGTGCTGGACGCCAGTTCATGTTTTGCCAGACGCAGGCCCGCGTACAAGGCGGCATGAAACGCAGGTGATGTCTTCAGCGAGTAGATCTGCAGGGCATCCAGCGGCGTGATGTTCCAGTCGGGCGATTTTTGCCATGACATTTCCGCTCCCTGCCCGTCGCACAGACGGATGTGGGCCGTCGACATGCTGTCGGCGATATCGAGCGCAATTTCCGGATCCAGATCGCGGGAACTGTGGATCAGCCGGTATCCAATTCCGATCAGGTGGTCGCCAATGTTAATCGCCTGGCCGATTCCGTGCTCGCGATGCAGCGTATCGCGACCGTAGCGGAACTGGTCATCATCCTGAATGTCGTCATGGACCAGCGACGCCTTATGAAAGGCTTCGATCGCCATCGCCACTTTGGCAACGGAATCGGGAATCTCCGGCGTGGGATCGCCAGCTGTCAACATGTCCGCGCCGGACGCCGCATGCCATGCCGCCAGCGTGATGAATGGTCGAAATCGTTTTCCGCCGTTGGCCAGCCAGTCGTAAGCAACGGATTCCGTGAATGCGACGGGACTGTCCTTCTTTGCTGCGTCCTTTGTACGGATGCGAGGCCGCAGGCGTTCAATGTCGTTTTCGAATGTTCGAGTGGACGCACGCATCAGCGGGACGTAACTGGCGGTTGGTTTCCGGGGCAGCGGTTCGTATTTGTCCAGGACGTCCCACACCCAGGCTTCGTCCAGCGTCGTATTCATGCAATCCCCGGAATGCAGGGGCACGGCGTATGACGGCACGCCAGCGATCAGGATCTTGTCGATGGCTTTTTCAAGCACGTTCAGACAGGCCACGCCCAGAATCCCGTCGATGTGTCCGGAAACAATAATCTTCAGGACAACCGGCGAACCTTCGGCCACCAGAACCTTGTAACCCAGCTGCTCAGCGCGCACCTTGTAGTCCGCGATGGAACAGGCGCCGCAGCGTTCGCAGTCCAGGCCGAATTCTGAATACTCCGCGGGACAGCCTTCCGCGTGTTTCAGGCAGTGCGGCAACAGCAACATGCGACGTTCGAAGGGAATCGCCAGAAACTGTTGTTTCCAGAAAAAATTGCCAATCATCACCATGGCGAAGCCAAGAAACTTTTCCGGCAGTCCCATTTGGTTCAGCAGTGTACGGCTGTGGGCCTCCAGTTCGTTCTTGTTGAAGGCGCGGGACCTGTCCAGGTCTTTAGCGAATTCTTCTGCCGCCTGTTTGAAAGTCTCGCGTTGCTCCAGCGATTCCGGCACAGCCTTCAGATGACTGGTGCTCCGCCGTTTGCCCTTCCTGCGGACCGGCTTTGGATCGTCAATCAAGTCGGCATCGTCGCTCGGTGCTTCGACGTCGGCGGGAAGGACTTCTGAGATTGGCACTATTGACACTCGTGACTCCTGCGGACGCATTCGTCTGTTGGAGGGATGAGAAGTTACGGAAGATGGAACTTTTGGTGTTGACCACCTTAACCCCGCAAACCGGCAAAAGTGCCGAAAAACGCGAGACTTGACGATCAGGCCGTGTTGCGGCGACCGTCAACCGAGATTTCTGGTGTGCAGGCACCGCCGGAGGGCGCCCGTCGCAAATATGATGGGGTACAGCCGCTCAAAATACCAGAGTTTCGCAAAATAGAAACCGATTGGCGACGGATCCGCCACTGATCCGTCCTGGACCTTGCCGACAAGCCAGTTTGCACCGGAAATAACAGCGGAATCGGCTGCGGGAACGCCCGCCAGAGCTTCCACGGCCAAAGCGGTCTCTTCCGTCGAACTCGGCAGGCCCTTCCGCCCGGACCACCCGCCATCATCATTTTGATTGCTGGTCAGCCATTGAACGCCCCGAAGCGCGAATGGCTCGTTGCCGCGGCCGATCTCCTGCAACGCCAGCACCACCTTTGCTGTTCCGTACAGCGGGTTCTCATCGTTGTGATTGAATTGGTTGCCAAACCACAGAGGCAACCAGCTGCCATCGTCAGCCTGAGTCCGCGACAAAAACCTCAGCCCACGCTGCACGGCAGAATCACTTCGGGCAGCAAATTCACTGGCGATGTCTGCAACACGTGCCTGCCAGAGTGTCAGGGCTCGCAACACGTGGGCCGTCAGGTCATTGCTGCTGCGATCGAAGGGCAGAGCTCCCCAGCCTCGGCAGAACGTGGGCCAGCCGCCGTCGCGATTCTGTAGATTCAGCAACCATGTCGCCGCATTTTGTAGTGCCGACAACTCCGCCGCCGAATACGGCTGGCCGTTGTCACGAAGATTTAAAATCGCCAGCATCGCCCCAGGGGTATCATCAGCGTCAGGCACGCCACCGGGTAAATCCGTCCATGACCATCCGCCGCGTGGCGAATTTGTGTAGGGATGCACATCGTTGTACTGCTGAGCCAGCAGCCAACCGCGGATCCGCCGCCGATCATCCGGGTCCAGAGTGGTGGTTTCACCCTGATCCAATGAAGTCAATCCTGCGCCGGCCAGTGCGTTGACGCTCAGCGTCGTGACCCAGGTCGCCAGATTGGTGTCGATGGGCCAGCTGCCGTCCGGGCGAACCGACGCGACAATGAAGTCCAGGCAGCGGCGAGTGACCGGGTGATCGTGGTATTCGCAGCCCAGCAGACTCATGCAGACAAAACTGGTCAGGGGAGTCGCCTCCAGAAAGCCACCGTGTTCGGGCTGAATTGACTGCAGCACCCTCATTGATCGCTTCATGGCAGCTCTTCGAATCCAGCGAACGATCGGATTCCAATGGCCGCGTTTTTTAAAGACGACCTGTCCGATAGCAATCAACGCCGGCAGTGCGTAGCTGACGACGGGCAGTCGCACGGCCGCATAAAAGCTGGCAGGAATGCACGAAAGTTCGAACGGCAACGGAATCACATGCCGCCAATCCACGACCCCGGCCAGTGCGCAGTGAGTCAGGATGGGCACAGAAAACGTTCGGTCCTTCCCGTAGCGTTTCAAGACTGCCTCAACGCCGCCCGCGTCGTCGATATACCGCTGGGACGCCTGCACGACGTTTTGATAGTGGCCCGACTGTTGCGTGGCGTGAAAGACGGCATCGGCCAGCATCGTCGTCGAGATGTTGCTGACGCTTAGAATGGTGTCGCCCCAGCCACCATCGTCGTTTTGGTGTTCTGCCAGCCACTTCAGACCCGCCTGCACCAATTCGTCGAACTGCGCCGCTTCAGTTTTGTCGCGTGCGGCGGTATCCGCCATGCTCAGAGCCATCACGGCCGTCGCGGTCGATAGCGCTGACGTGGACAGGTAGCCCTCCCACCAACCGTCCGCTGTCCGTTCCGCAACCAATGTCGCGCTAATGCTGTCATACGCCGCACGAATGGCATCGTTGTCCGGATCTTGCTGCGGTCGTGCGGTCATGTGGGAACGGTAACAGAGTGTTTCGTGTTTGTCGTCGACGAGGCACGACTGAGCCTGCGAAGGCAGCCGCGGATTCGTATTCGCACATTGGGTGGCCCTGTTGCCTGCAATAAGGGTTGCGCAGCAAGAAGAGGTGCCAGCCACGTAGGGTCCGCTGTGCGGACCAATCGAAAAACAACAACTCTCTGCAACATCAACTGCCATAAGATCGTTCTCTCACAGCCTCCTGTGCCTGCGGCACCCAAAGGTTGCAAGCAA
This sequence comes from Fuerstiella sp., assembly GCA_029941865.1. Lineage (GTDB taxonomy): Bacteria > Planctomycetota > Planctomycetia > Planctomycetales > Planctomycetaceae > Fuerstiella. The sequence goes on from JAPYTO010000048.1 coordinate 16,641, forward strand.
CCTGGGCTACCCTGCTGACAGATCAATAAATCTCGCACGTGCAGCATGTCTGGTTCGCTGGCGGAAGCCACGCTAATATTCCACCACAGAATCGTCTTTCAACAGCGTGTCACCTGAACGTTTCGCTCAGTCGCCGCCGCGACAACGACGCGTTCATGTTGTCTTCAGGAACAGTTCGGACGATTGACCTATGAAACTGAAAATGTTCCTGCCGGCCCACATCATTCTCATGCCGTTGTCCGTTTGCGCGATGGCGTTCGACGACAGCGTTGCCGTCAGGAAACTCAACCTGCCGGCCGTCCCGTTTAACTACAGCCAAATTGAGCTGCCGCCACACTTCGCTGTCGCTGCAGTGACGTACGACAACACTCCGTCGCATAATCCGATCACCGATCACGGCGCGACACTTGGCCGAGTTCTGTTCTACGACACAAGGCTGTCGGCCAACGGCACCGTCTCATGCGCATCGTGTCACAAGCAGAAGCTGGCGTTCACCGACGAGAAGACGCTGAGTGTGGGTTTCCGTGGCAAACAGGTGACGCGAAATTCGATGAGTCTGGTGAATGCCCGATATTACCGCAGCGGACGATTTTTCTGGGATGAACGAGCGGCTACGCTGGAAGAACAGACGCTGATGCCCATTGAAAATTCAGTCGAAATGGGGCATTCGCTGCCCCGGCTGGTGAAGCAACTGCAGGCAGACGAAATCTACCCTCCACTGTTTCAGAACGCCTTCGGCAGCAGCGACGTGTCGTCGCTGCGAATGGCCCAGGCGATGGCGCAGTTTATTCGCTCGATTGTCTCATACCGTTCGAAATATGACGTTGGTCGCGCTGCGGTGGGCTCAGTCAATGATCCGTTTGCCAACTTCACGGACCAGGAAAACTACGGCAAGCAGCAATTTCTTGAGCGCGGGCAATGCGCGCAGTGCCACCTGCATGATGCGACCACGTCAGACAGAACTCGTCAGTCCGCGTTTTTCTTTGTCAATGGTCCTGCGGTGAATGGTGTGGACGGAGGGGTCGGTGTTCCCGATGTCGGCGTCGGTGGCCGGACAGGTGTCGTGAAGGACATGGGAGCATTCAAGGCGTCGTCGTTAAGAAACATCGAACTGACGGGGCCGTACATGCACGATGGGCGATTCACGACGATTGATCGGGTGATTGAACACTACAACTGGAGCGTTCGCCCGCACCCAAACCTGGATTCACGACTGGAGGAGATTTCGGCGCAGGGGCTGGCATTGCCGGAGCGGGAAAAAGTCGCCCTCACGGAATTCCTGAAGACTCTGACGGATTACGAACTGATCAACGACCCGAAATTTGCTGATCCGTTTGTACGTTGACAGCGCCTGGATTCGGTCGCGTCATTGCACAACCAGAGTCCCCCAACTCTGCTGGGGAGCACTCATCAGTCGTTGCGGTTCCTGATACGCTCGGGCAGCGTCAGCGGGAGTGTTTCTTAACCGTCGAGACCCACTCGCTTGCGCGTCGAGCTTGTATTGCGGCGGCATTACGCGGCGTCTGACACCGGATTGCCTTCGTTTTTCGGCAAGCTTACTTCAGTCATGGCTGCAAGTTCTTCAGCCAGTCCGGCGTAGTCGCGGGCTCCCGGGCAGGTGGATGCGTAGCCGAAGATGGATTGTCCAAAACTGGGGGCTTCGGCCAGCTTGATATTTCGACGAATTCGAGTGCGAAAGATCTTCGCATCAGCCCATGGCGTATCGCCATCGCTGGTCTCGAGAAAATGACGCAGGTCTTCGGTGACGTCGGCCGCCAGTCGAGTTCCGGATTCGTACATACACAGTGCCACGCCCGACACTTTCAGCTCTCGGTTCAGTCGTCGGGTCACCAGAGCAGTCGTTTCAAACAACTTTGACAGCCCCTGCAGCGCAAAGAAGTGCGGCTGCAGCGGGATTAAAACTTCCTTGACCGCACACAGCGCGTTGATGGTCAGGACTCCCAGCGACGGCGGGCAGTCCATGATCACATAGTCAAAGCGGTTTTGTTTCTGCCAGTCCTGCAGCGCATCGCGCAGAATAAATTCTCGATGCTGCATGCCCGCCAGTTCCACTTCGACGGCTGCCAGATCGATGTTGGATGGCACCACAGAGAGATTCTCAGCCACCAGTTGTCGCGCCTGGTCAGCCGTCGTCCGTTCTGCAAAAACGTCGTAAATGGACAGTGTGCCCGCACCGCATTCCAGGCCCAGATGAATCGAGGCGTGGCCCTGGGGGTCCAGGTCAATAATGCAGACCGTGTGTCCGCTTTTCGCAAGAGCGGCGGCGATGTTAACGCTGCTGGTCGTCTTGCCGACACCACCCTTTTGATTCATCACTGCAATCGTGCGCATAACTGTTGTTCCGCAATGGTTCGATTCTTTGCTCCGGGCTACGCAATTTAGAACGCAGGCACGGAAGCGAGAAGACAACTCTGCCCCTCCATCGAGGCAACACAGTGACAATACGGCCTTTTGCGTCGCTCGGTCGCTGCAAAACGGCAAGACGAGTCCTCAACGATCGAACGACAGGCAGAAAATGCGCCCCGGCGTTTCGTACCGGTACAGCCGAAATCCTGTTTCGACGCAATTTTCATGCGATGGTCATCGATTGCCGCCAGTGAATTGACGCCCCCCAAGGTCAGCCGTAGAGTCGCTCCCTGGCTGTCGCTTGAGTGCCAATTCCTCCCGCTGGATTTCCAATGAAAACCGAACGTCGATTCTTCCTGCGTCCTGACTATCGTAGATGCGTGTGTGTGCTGAGCGTGGCACTCGCTGCCATGGCGGTCGGTCTGCCAGTGTCCCGGGCAGACCGTGATCCCATTCGGCTGACTCATGGCCCCATGCTTGGCCAGCCGACGGCAACATCAATGGTGGTTTGGGGGCGAACCTCAGATCCAGGCACCTTTACCGTCCACTATGGAGCGTCGAAAAAGAACCTGAAGCGAATCAGCGAACCGGCCACGACGACAATCGATCACGACTGCACCGGAGTCGTCGAACTCTCAGATCTGAAGCCCGACACAAGATATCACTATCAGGTCTGGGTCAACGATCGGCCACACGGGCTGCCCGGGAACTTTCGAACGCTGCCCAATGCGGACGCCACACGGAACGCAGAATACAATCCGGACGGACTGTTTAACTTTCGTTTCCAGATCGGATCGTGTGCGAATCAGAACCCGATGCACGGCGGCGGGCATCGTGCGACGACGTACGAACACCTGAACAGCGACTGGGCCGACAAAGTTCACTTTCACATCATGAACGGCGACTGGCTATACGAAGAGCTGCGCGAATATCCGACAGAAGCATGGCGATTGACCCAGAGGATCACAAATCTTCCGCTGGCCGTGCAGATCATGCCGACGGTGGTCGGTGTCTGGGAGAACTACAAGCTGTATCTAAGCCGCGGGGTTGAGCTGGCCAAATGGCATCGTCACGTGCCGAGCTTCTTTACCTTTGACGATCACGAGCTGGTGAATGACATCTGGGGCTCGTCAGAAGCCGGCAAACGACATCGTCGGACCGTGTTTCGTGATATTGGAACCTACGCATGGTACGACTATCTGGGCTGGGCAAATCCCACCGAACACGATCACCCGATTCATTTTGGTAAAGGCAAGATGCGGGCCGGCAGTGATCTGCTGGTTGATCCCAACACCGACTTCACGAAGCTGCCGCTGCAGGAAATGCTGAATCTGCACGTCCATTGGGGCACACCCGAGGCCGGCGTTAACGACATTCGTTACGACAACGACGACGGCAATAAGAACTCGTACGTCTACGACATCGTGGAAGTCGTCGACGCGCACACCCTGCGGTTGCATATGCCGGCCAAAGTTGCGGACGAAGTCAGTTACTCGATCGGGCGCCGCAGCTATGGAAAGTTTCGAGTGTCCAACTGTGAGTTCTTTCTGATTGACACTCGTGGCGACCGGGACATGCATGACATTCGGGTACGTGATAAGCCCGGCGTGTCGATGCTTGGTCTCCCGCAGCGTGAATGGTTGCTGAAGTCCATGAAGGAAAGTGATGCGGATTTCTTCTTTGTTATTTCCACCGTGCCGTTCATGATTCCACACAGTGGTGCGGGCGGTTTTGAAGTTGACGCAGCCAACAAAGAGGAAGCATGGACGGGTTTCTTTGACGAACGGGAATTGTTGATCAAGGAATGGGACAAACTCGGCAAGAAGGTGTTCGTCATGACGGGCGACCTGCACAACAGCTTCGCGATCAAGGTGACGGACAACGTCTGGGAGTTCTGCTGCGGCCCGCACAACAGCGTCAACCATGTGCCTGAGCTCGACGAAAGCGATCGGCCGGCCACCGGAAAATGGAAATTTGGCCCGCGCGAATGCGACATTCGCTGGAGCAGTTATATTCTGCCGGACCTGCCCCGTCTGGAACGACTGTATCCGCATTTCTGCGTCGTACAGGTCAACAACGTATTCAACATGCCCAAAAAGCTGGGCGATAAACGTTGGGTTGCCTATCCGCATCCACAAATCATTTTCCAGTACTTTGATGGTCGGTCAGGGGAATTGGCATACGCCGAAGCCATTTCGCTGGATCGAAAATGACACACCCGACGTGACGTGAACGCGGAATTGATCACTGTCCGCAGACGTTTGGACATCCCGGCGATCGTAGGATACGATTTACCGGCAGCGTCCCGGTCTTTTGCAAAGAACGGGATTCTGACGCGTACCGACGTCGATTTTGCAAGCAGTCGGAAAGCAATTGCCAATCTTCAGGAGTCAGGGCATTGGGAAGGTATTGGATTCGTAACCGCGGCAGGACTCAGGGACCGCTCTCGGCAGACAAAATTCACGGTTTGCTGCGGCGCGGAAGGTTCAATCGTCACTACCAGGTCTCGGAGGACAGGAAGAACTGGTACGTTGCCACAGAATTCCCTGAGCTGTTTCCGGAAGCACCCGCGGGCCGTGGTGGTCGTGGTGGCGGTGGAGATTTTGACGACGACGACGACGACTACGGTGGCGGCGGTGGTGGTGGTGGATCGCCCTTCGACGACGATTACGAAGCAGCACCTCCAAAGCGTCGCAGTGGTTCGCGACGAAGTCGTGACGACGATGCCCCCCGGGACTCACCGTTCAGCGAAGACGACGACGAAGATGATGATGACTACGAAGATGAGGTCGATGATCGGGACGACGATGACGACGACGAAGACGATTGGGATGACGACGACGACGAAGGAGCTGTCTATCGTCTGGTCGGGTGGATTGAGCAGAAGTGGCAGGGCGTCGTTGTGCTGCTGGTGGCGGTCATGATCGGCCTGGGTTGGTTTGTGTTCTTTCGCGAAACCTTCGCTCAGGATCAGATCGATCTGGATTTACTGATGGACGTGCACGGCCGGATTACGGCCAAAAACGCGGGTGGCGTGGACTCAAATGAATGGTCACGACTGGCTGACGACACGGAACTGGAGCTGGCGGGAATGGTTGATCGCCTGAAAAATCAGGCCTCAGCGCGTGACCACATCAAACAGGAACTGCTGTTCGCGGCACGGGATGATCTTCGCCGAGTCTTTGACGAACTGCCCAACGGTATCGACACTGCAGCTCAGCGAGCGTTGACTCGATTTCGTGATGTTGAGGCGATGATCAAAGCAAAAACGCGACAAAAAACCGATGACATGATCCCACCCCCTGTGCAACCACCGCCCGCAGAAACTCCCGACGCCGATCCAGCGAACGGTGCTCCGGATGATCTCGGCGCACCGTCACAGCCTGGCGACGCGGTGACGCCGCCGGTTGGTTCAAGCCCCGCACCTGCATTGTGATGGATGTCAGGTTTGATTCTGTATCTGCGCTGCCGTGCGGGCACAGCGGAAAGAGCCGTGTGGAATTGAAAGATTGTTCCAGATGAAATTGAATCCGCTGCTTCTGGTGTTGTTCCTGGCCGTCGTGGTGTCCTCCACAGCGAACGGCGGAGAGGAGCTTGAGGTCCCGGCGGATAAACAGGCTTTCCACCTGTTTCTGCTGGCCGGCCAATCCAATATGGTGGGGCGTGGAACTCTTGATGAGCAGAGTCACGAAACCAATCCTCGAATCCTGACGCTGAACAAGAGTGGTGAATGGGAATTGGCGGCGGATCCCCTGCACTTCGATAAGCCGAAAGCCGTCGGTGTGGGACTCGGCATGTCCTTCGCCATTGAATACGCCGACCGGAATCCGGGTGTGACGGTCGGGCTGATTCCCTGTGCCGTGGGTGGCTCAGCAATTTCGACGTGGCAGCCGGGTGGGTTGCACAGTCAGACCAAAACACATCCGTATGACGACACCGTCGTTCGAGTTAAACTCGCCCTTGAATTCGGCGTGTGCAAAGGAATTCTGTGGCATCAGGGAGAATCTGACTCGAAGCCGATGTTAGCGGATGGATATGAAGAAAGTCTTCATGAGCTGATCGCCCGATTCCGATGTTTGGTCGGCGACGAGGATGTGCCGTTCATCGCTGGGCAGATGGGGCAGTTTTCCGAGCGACCATGGAGTGAGTCAAGGAAACTTGTCGATGCCGCTCACCAGGCACTGCCATCAAAGGTTTCCGCAACTGCGTTTGTTAACGCGGTGGGACTCACGCACAAAGGCGACAAAACCCACTTCGACTCACCTTCTTATCGCAGATTTGGCCGACGCTATTATGCAGCGTACAGGAATGTTACGGCGCCGCGTCCTCCCAACGTGCTGCTGATTCTGGCGGATGATGTGGGGCGAGAAGTTCTGGGATGTTATGGCGGCCAGTCTTACCCGACGCCAAACATCGATGCACTTGCAGAAACCGGTCAAAGATACACTCACTGCTACAGCATGCCGGTCTGTCATCCGTCACGCATCTGTTTGATGACCGGACGGTATCCAGCCGTACTGAAGAATCCGAAGTGGGGTTCCTTTCCCAGGGAAGAAGAGCACAACACCTTCGCTCCGCTGCTGAAAAAGGCAGGATACGCAACGGCAATCGCCGGCAAGTGGCAGCTGTCGCTGATGAAGAACGATCTGCAGCAACCCGCTCGAATGGGTTTCGATGAGTGGAGTCTGTTTGGATGGCACGAAGGTGCTCGGTATCACGATCCGATGATTTATCAGAACGGACAGGTTCGCACCGACACATACGGAGCATACGGCCCGGATCTGTACGTGGACTTTCTGATCGACTTCATGCAGCAGGATCGTCAGCAACCATTCTTCGCCTACTATTCGATGGCGTTGTGTCACGACGTGACCGACGATCTTGGCAGGCCCGTGCCCTACGGACCTGACGGACGCTGGTTGACGTACGAAGAAATGGTCCTGGATATGGATCGGCAGGTTGGTCGCCTGGTTACGGCGCTGGATCGACTGCAGTTGCGGGACGACACTCTGGTTTTGCTGACCACAGACAACGGGACCGCTGGCGCCTCTTACCTGCGATACGAAAAAGGAAAGTACATCCGGCCAAAAGTATTTTCACGCATCAATGGAAAGGACGTGCAGGGTGGCAAGGGGAAACTGAATGACTGGGGAACTCGAGTACCTCTGATTGCCAATTGGCCGGGACGTGTTGGTGGTGGTCAGGTGGTGGACGACCTGGTGGACTTCAGCGACTTTCTGCCGACGCTGGCTGAACTGACTGGTGCAGCATTACCCGAACAGATGCCATTGAACGGCCACAGTTTTGCTGCCACGATCCTGGGCAGCGGAAAATCTTCCCGCCGTTGGGCCTACGCCGAAGGACGTGCGGCGCTGCAGTTCGTGCGAACTCGGCAATACAAGCTTTATTCCAACGGCGATTTCCACGACACGAACGCTGACCCGGAAGAACAGCATCCGCTCAGCGATGTCACTGCCGACGTCGCTGCCGCAAAGATAACCCTGGAAGCGGCGTTGCAGGAACTGCCGAAACCGAAGTAGCGTTCATCGTGGTCGGTTCATCGAAACTGGTGTCGGCCATGATTTGATGTCAGCGTGTTACTTGTGTTTGTAGTGCAGGCTGCCAGCCTGATACTTGTGTTCGCAGGCAGCCTGCCTGCACTACGGTGGAAAGCAACGGAGCGATCCATTGATTGACGCGTCTCGCAAAATGCCTCCTGTTCTCGCTGCCGCAGATAACACGGAACTTCACAGGTTCATGCGGTAAAGTTCACTTCCACGCCGCCAAACGGCGGGGCATCGACGCTGATGCGGCAGGCGTTATGGATTGGAATCAAATTCGGGATCGAACCGGTCAGGATAATCTGCCCCGCGCCCAACTGATCGCCGCGGTCCCGCACTGTTTCCATCAGCCATTTCAGCGATGAGTGAATTGTCTGTATCAGTGGAAGTCCTGCGCATTCATCCAGAAGTCGATCATCTGCGAATATCGCCAGTGACGGTTCGCCGCCTGCGTCCTGGGAACTGTCGCCACGTCCGGCAATAAACCCGGCGTGCAGCGCGTTGTGAGCGATCAGTTCCCCCGCCGACGGCTGTTCACCGTGCATCACGTAGTTGTGCAACTCGATCACAGGAATCACGCGAGTCACGCAGGCGGGAAGGCCAGGTTTGAGGAAATCCTGCTCCGTCGGTTCGCGCGATAACTCCACCGCCAATTCGCCCTCGATCGAAAGGTTTGCGTATCTTTTGCGCGACAGTACTGCGCCGGACGTGTGTTGTTCCGAATCGTATAACCGACCGGTCACACAGTGATCGATTCCCAGCTGTGCGCGGATCTTCGGAGACGTACAGCCGACTTTGTACCCAATCATCTGTTCACCCCGGCCGCAACGCAACCGGGCCACCGTCGACTGAAGTTCATACGCCCGGGCCACGTCCAGCACAACGCCGTCGGCAAACATCGTGCCGGGCTGACACGCGTCATAGTCGGCCAGCTGACGGGACGCCCACTGTTGAATCTGTGAGGTGACTGAGGTTTCGGATGGCTTCATCTGCTCGTTGGCCCCGTGATTTGTTCCGTGATTTGTCTATTCCTGACTCAGCAACTGATCAAGCTGTGACTGCAGACGCTGCAGTACCACAGCGGACTCCGGGCGTTTGATGACGTTCTGTATTTCATAGGGATCGTGCGACAGATCGTAAAGCTCATCCATCTGATCGAGATCGTGATATCGAATGTATTTCCATTGCTTCGTCCGGATCGCTCGATAACCCATTTTGTAGATGCGAGGAAACACAGTGTCCGTGTTGTATTGAATCAGAAACGAAGTGCGCCAGTGGGGCGTCTGTTCCCCTTTGAGCAGCGGAACCAGACTGCGACCGTCCATGGGAGCGGTGGGAGAGACGTCTGCCATTTGCAACAGTGTCGGTGCAAGGTCGATACTCAGCGCAAACCTGTCGATCACCCTGCCTGGTTTGATCCATGCCGGGTAGCGAACCAGCAGGGGAACGCGGATTCCTTCTTCGTAGGCCAGACGCCGTTCGACGCTTAACCCGTGTTCGCCGTACCAATATCCGTGATCGCTGGTAAAGACGAAGACCGTGTTGTCGAGTTCCTTCGAACGCGTCAGTTCGGCCAGCAACAGACCGACGCCATCGTCAACCGCAGCCAGCATTCGCAGACGGTCACGGACGGTTTCGTCGCTGGTGCCCGTTGACCGACTCAACGGTTCAACTCCGTCAATCCGGCGGTTGAGTGCGGGCTTGTCGTCCGGCAGATCGGTCACGTTCAAACGACGAGGAATCGCATCTTCCGAGTAAAGTACTCGATGCCGCTTGGCTGGCAGAAACTGCGCGGCTTTGGGGTCGGTGATACTGCCGTCGTCACGTTGAGTAAGTTCCGGATGCAGCGCCTTGTGAGCGATGTACAGACAAAACGGTTGCTGCCGCGGTTGCCTTAAAAACTCAACGGTCTGCGCATTCAATACGTCGGTCGTGTGTCCCGTGAACATCTGTCGAGTGCCGTTGACATTCAGCACAGGGTCGAACGACGTGCCCTGCCCTTTCATGCTGACCCAGTGATCGAAGCCGGGCCTTGCCGTGTCATCATTGCCCATGTGCCACTTGCCGACATAAGCCGTGTTGTACCCGGACCGCTGCAATGCCTGAGGAAACGTCCGGAGTCGATGGCTTTGTTCGCTGCGATTGATGTTGTCCAGAATGCCATGATGATGAGTGTGCAGGCCCGTCAACAGACAGGCTCGCACGGGCGAGCAAAGTGGTGTTGTGCAGAACGCATTGCGAAATCGAACTCCTTCCGACGCGATCCGATCGATATTTGGTGTCCGCACGAACGGATGCCCGCTGCAGCCCAGCTCATCCCAGCGCAAATCATCGACCAGCACAACAACGATGTTCGGACGCTGCAAAACTTCGCCGCCGCGGGCATTGTCGGTCAATCCCGTACACAACAGCAATGCTGCGTAAACGATGTGATGTTTCACGATATCCCCTGCTTGAAATTGCGATGGTGACCTTTTGCTGTGACGCTTGAAGACGATTGGCCCGGACGGTGGTCGTCGCCGGTTCGGCCAGCCCCTTGCCGTCGTTCTGCTGAAATTATCAGACGATCTGAACACAAACTGCAGAAGCGCCTGATCATTTCGACATCGGCTTATAGTAGTACGTCAACCGAGTTCAAAGGTCCAGCCAACCCGCGATTGACATCAGGCACAGGTGCATCTGAGCGTCCGAGGGGCCACGCCGCCTTGAGTTTGCTCCTCTCCCCCGCGTTGTTCGTTGTCCTGCGAATCGGTCTGCCCGCGGGGGAGAGGCTGGGTGAGGGGGCCAGATCCTGCACTTCCCCCTCACCCCCGATGGAACAGTATCAGATTATTGGAATCTCCACGTCGGGGGAGAGGGGCAAAGGAATGCCTGTCGGCTTCCCGCTCAACACCCTCCAACCAACGGATGCACTCTGCCGGACACAGCAATGGCGTTCTGGATGGACTCCGGCGCACCCACTTGTTGAAATACACCGTGATTGGCAATCAAACACAGGTTGTGTTGCTGCAGCAGTTCATGGTCGAAGCCATGTTGAATCGTGATGGCGCGGATCGCTGTTCGAAACTATGTTCTTGCGAGGTGATCAACCAGCTTACTGTGCAGACGCTTTCCAGTTCCGTTTCGTAACGGTCCCTCCACAAGGATTGAACAATGAACAGGATGAATCGCCGCCATCTGATCAAAGCCGCCGGGGCTTCGACCGCTCTTTTGGCCATGTCACGCCTTCCGGGATTCTCGGGGCTGGCTCTTGCGAACGAAACGAAAACAGACTCCCTGCCCATGCAGTTGTACAAGAGCATGAGCGACGAACAACGGCAGAAAGTTTGTCTACCCGCCCATCACCAAAGGCGTCAATACGTCAGCAACTGGTGGTACATACATCCTAAGGATCGTATTCCCGGCACGTTCAACGATGAGCAGCAGCAACTGATCCAGCGCATCTTTGACTCACTGCACAGCCCGGATCATCAGGCGGCTGTCAACAAACAGGTCGAGATCGACCAGTATGGCGAACTCAAAAACGCGCCAGCGGTTGGCTTCTTTGGGACGCCTGATGATGATGATTTTGAGTTTATCTACACCGGTCACCACGTGACCAGGCGCTGCAACGCCCACAGCGACACAGGGCAGGGATTCGGTGGAGCTCCCATCTTTTACGGGCACTTCCCCGATGAGTTCAACGAAACGAAGGATCACCCGGGCAATCCCTATTGGTACCAGGGAAAAGTTTTTAACAGGTTCGTACAGGCCCTGGATGGCAGGCAGCAGCAGCGGGGTTTGGTGTCTTCCAATCCGCGAAAAGAAAAACCCGAGACCGTGGTGCAGAAAAAAATTGCCGGTTGGGAAGGGCTGAGCTGTGCGGAACTCAGTCAGGACCAGCAGAAACTGTTGATTGACACGATGGGGAAAATGATGGCCATGTTCCGCGAGGACGACGTGAAGGCCACGCTGACGACGATCGAGAAAAAGGGAATGGTCGACCAGTTGCATGTTTCCTGGTACGAAGGCAAGTACGATATTGGTTCAGACAAGGTGTGGGACACCTGGCAGATTGAAGGGCCGGAGATGGTTTGGTATTTCCGCGGACAGCCTCATATTCACAGCTACTTTCATCTGAAGAGCTGAGAATCGGCACGACGGTAGAAACGATCACTGCGAAGGGGCTGGGCATGCGGTGCTGCACAATGAGTGGATGGTTGTTGATATGTCTGATGCTGCCGCTCCCGGAATCGGCAGCGGATGAGATCACGTGGAAAGGGTCGGGCACAGGAGGTGCCGTGGCTGCCGGCAAATCGGAGTCTGTCGCTGCCGGCATACAGATCCTTGAGCAGGGTGGCAACGCTGCCGATGCTGCCGTCGCGACGCTGCTGGCGTTGTCCGTCACCGATTACGGATTGTTCGCCATCGGTGGCGAGGTCCCGTTGATCATCTATGACGTAAAGAAGCAGGAAGTCAAAGTCCTGAGCGGTGTTGGCGGGGCTCCGCGTGATCCAGCGGCAATCGACTGGTTCTACGAAAACGGCATTCCTGCGAAGGGCAGCATGAAGTCGGCTCCCGTCCCGGGAGCGGTTGACCTGTGCGTCACGGCACTCCGGTTGTACGGAACCATGTCCTTTGAACAGGTCGTGCAGCCAACATTGGCACTTCTGAAACCGGAAAAAAAACGGTGGCATGGCGATCAGCGGAAGACCCTGCAGAAGTTGGTTCAGCGGGAACGGGAAACGGAGGGTTCTCGCGAGCGGAAACTGACCGCAGCACGCGACCGATTCTACAAAGGCGACATCGCGGATGAACTGGAAGCATGGTACATCAGCAGCGGAGCGCTATTGCGCAAGAGCGACCTGGCGGCTCATGTGACGCGCGTCGAAGATCCGGTCTTTGTGACGTATCGCGGTTACACGGTTTGCAAATGCGGACCGTGGACGCAGGGACCCTACCTGTGCCAGACGCTGCGATTGCTGGAGGGCTTCGATCTGAAACAGATGGGACATCTGTCTCCCGACTATATTCATGTCGTGATCGAATCGTTGAAGCTGGCGCTGGCGGATCGCGACGAATACTATGGCGATCCGCGGTTCGTGAAAGTTCCCCTGACGCAGCTGTTTTCCGATGAATATACGGACCTTCGCCGACCGTTGATCGACATGCAGCAGGCGTCGCTGCAGAGACGCCCGGGAGATCCCTATGCCCCCCGCGCAATCAAGGCGCAGGCCGTGCCGGAAGATTCGACGGCCAGTATTCCCATACAGGACACGACAACGTGCATCGTGGCCGATCGCTGGGGCAACGTGGTGGCCGCGACACCCAGCTGCAATCTGGTGGGGAATATGCCGGGACCTTCCGGAGTGACTCAGGGCAATCGGGTCCGCAGTCTCAACACGGCTTCCGGTCATCCGAATCGAGTGCAGGCTGGTAAGCGACCCCGCATTACGCTGACGCCGACACTGGTCCTGAAGGCTGGCAAGCCCGTTCTTGCCATCAGCGTGGCGGGTGGGGACCTGCAGGATCAAACCACGCTGAACGTGCTGCTGAATCACATCGAATTCGACATGCTGCCGGAACAGGCAGTCACGGCCGCGCGGTTCAACACCTTCCATCACCAAAACTCGTTTGATCCCAATCCCGATCGGAAAGCGGCGTTCAAGGGGGCGGGGAAAATGCGAGTCCATGTCGATATTCCGGAATCCGTGCGTCAGGTTCTCATTGAACGAGGCCATAAGGTTGACACCACCAAAGGCCCGATCGCTCATCCGATCATGCTGCACATCGACCATGACACCGGCATGATCCACGTCGCCGGCGATCCGAAGGCCGGGCGGCATGCGGCGGCCCTGAAGTAGCGAGCCATACAGCGAATTTCGCTGACTCATGGCCACGGTTGACGTGTTTCAATTGCAGAACGGCTGCCCCCACGAGCCAGAACTGCTTTCGTTAAATTATAAACTGCCCTGGTTTCCATGAACAAAGCCTTCGTACGCGAGCCAGATTTTGATGGGCGAGTCTACTGTCCGGAATGTGGATCGCTGGGTGTACCTGTGACCAGGGAAACGCTCGACCATCATGTACAGAAGCAATCCCGACCGCATCTGGGAGACACAGCGTGGTTCTGCGATTATGTGCAATGTGATGCGGGTTACTTCGATCAGTTTGAGCGAGTTGTGGCGGTCGGCGAATTGCAGTCCACGGTGTACCCGAAAGATCCTGATGCCCCCATCTGCGCGTGTTTCGGCTTTACGCTGGACGACATTGAAGACGATGTGCAGGCGGGGACGCCAACACAGATCCGGGAGCTGCTGGGAAAATCGCAGAGCCCCGACGCCAACTGCCAGATGCTCGCGGCAGACGGTCGCTGCTGTATGCGCGAAGTGCAACGACTCTACACCAGACGGGCTGCGGAACTGCGTGAATAAGGTGCTGCGAAGACAACAACCACCGGCAGAGCCGTTGGGCTAGAGCAGTTTACTTTTTGTCGTAGCGGAAGCCGCCAGGGCTTTCGACCTGTCAGTGCCGAAATTCAAGGCGAATTCCGCTACAGAACGACCGCGTGATTTTGAAGACTGCTGTAAGGCAGGCCCCGGGCAGGGGCCGCAATATAAGCTTAATGCGCAAGCGAGTGGGCCTCGTGCGCTTGTGGAACACACTTGCTCGCGCTGCGTGCTTGTCTCAAGAACAGCAAAGCCTCACGAGTGCTCACCGTCGAAGCTGTTGGTCTGCAGCCAGGAACATGGAAGCCGCATGTTCGTAACCGACACGTGTCGAGAACCCGGAACACCCAGCAGAACACGAGCGGTTGATTGACTGTTGCCGCCTACCGATGAGAATGAGGGAAGTTCACCCTCGTAAAGGTCCCGCCATGAGTCATCCCATCTCACGCCGAAACTTTGTCAGCAGTAGTCTGAGTGCAACGGCCGCCGCAAATTCCGTGCGCGCGGACGCCGCGACGCAGGCTTCAACGGAAGCCAATACTCCTCCCAATATTCTGTGGATCATGACCGACCAGCAACGCTACGACTGCGTTGGGGCCAACGGCAATTCACTGATTCAGACTCCGAATCTGGATCGGCTGGCTACGGAATCGGCGAATTTTTCCCACGCGTACGTGCAGAGTCCTGTCTGCACGCCTTCGCGAGCCTGTTTCTTCACCGGTCGGTATGCGCACGCTCATCGCTGCCGAGTCAACTACACCGTACTGGATCGCAGAGAGGTTCTGTTGCCGCAACGGTTGCGCGACGCGGGCTATGACACTCGCCTGGTCGGAAAGCTGCACCTGGCCTACCAGTACCCGGCCGTGCCGGAATCCGCGCAACAAATGGGGTTCAATCATGTCGAACTCCACGACGGGTCTCGTCACACCGATGATTGGTCGGACTATGTGAAGTGGCGGAATAAGAACGATCCGCGGGCCGCTGTTTATTATCGAAAGACCATCGGTGACAAGGCACGCCCCGGACAGAATCCGTATGCAGCGATCATTGATGATGAGTTCACGGACACCACGTGGACCGGCGAACGTACGCGAGCCCATTTGCGCGAAGCAACTGCGCAGCGGAAACCGTTCTTTCTATTCAGCAGTTACTGGAAGCCTCATGCGCCCTTCGAAGTCCCTGCCCCATTCGATTCGCTGCACAACGCCGATGACATGCCGTTACCTGCGGCCGTCGATATGGACAACATCGAATCTCTGCCGCTGCCGTTGCAGAAACTTATTCTTCGTGGAAACCGCCGACCGTTTGAAATGAATCGTCAGCAGCTGTTATGGGCGTGGCGAAGTTATTACGCCAGCATCACTCACATCGATCGTGAAGTCGGCCGGACACTTGATCTGCTTGATGAACTGGGGCAGCGTGACAACACGATTGTGGTCTTCTGTTCGGATCACGGCGATCAGATGCTGGAACACGGCCTGATGGGCAAAAACGTCTTCTTCGACGAATCGATTCGCGTTCCGCTGATGATCCGCGCGCCAGGAAAGATAAAACCGAGGCGTTCCCAGGAGCTCGTGGAATCCATCGACGTCATGCCGACGCTGTTCAATCTTTGTGGAGTGGATGCCCCCGAACACATTCAGGGACGCGATCTGACACCGCTGCTGACTGGCGACGGCGATTTTGCGTCACGCGATGCTGTCTTTTCTGAAAACATTATTCCCGAAGTCATCACGATCCCGGGATACCAGTTCAATCCGGCCCGTGGGATCGCGGGCATACGGCACCCCGATGCGAAAATGGTCCGCACGCGAAAATGGAAGTACAACTATTATCCCGATGGCTACGAGGAACTTTACGACCTGGAAACGGATCCTAAAGAAACGCGAAACCTTTCCGCGGTGAAGAAAGGTGTCGCGATTGAGCTGCGAGGACGGATTCTGGACTGGCTGCTGACGGCTTCTGAAAGTGAACAGATTGCCGAACACTGGCTGGTGCCGTGGAAAGCATAGCACGGTCAGTCGTCGTTCAGGCAACACCGAACAGCCCCGGTCATACAGGAACTCAGCAGCAGACGGCAATCCAACGCTGCGCCGCGTCAGACTGCCATGCATCGACCATTCAGGACCACCGGCCGAGCCGGTGGTATAAGGAAGGCCCGTGGACAGACTGTCCCGTTATCTGGGAGTTGTAAATTGACTGGATAGAAGAAGTAGCCTCCCTACATTCTGGCGTTTTGCGCAGAGTTAGTGTTATTCGAACTACTCAGCACTCAAGAT